>JAURWR010000049.1 GCA_030654805.1 Burkholderiaceae bacterium | reverse complement strand
GGGCGAGAAGATCTACCCCTGGATCTTCTGGAACCACAAGCGCGTGACCGGCTACGAGGCCGCCAGGATCCTGCACGAGCGCCAGATGCTCGGCCTGGAGATGCTGACCGCGCGCGGCGTGCTCACCAAGATCAACTCGGTGCTGATCCCCGGCATCAACGACGAGCACCTGATCGCCGTGAACCGCGAGGTCAAGAAGCGCGGCGCCTTCCTGCACAACATCATGCCGCTGATCAGCGAGGCCGAGCACGGCACGCACTTCGGCCTGACCGGCCAGCGCGGCCCCACCGCCCAGGAGCTGAAGGCGGTGCAGGACGCCTGCATGGGCGGCGCCAACCTGATGCGCCATTGCCGGCAGTGCCGCGCCGATGCGGTGGGCCTGCTGGGCGAAGACCGCAGCGAGGAATTCACCCTCGACAAGATCGACGAGATGGAGGTGGTCTACGACCTCGACAAGCGCCGCCACTACCAGACCCAGGTCGAGAGCGAGCGCCAGGCCCAGCATGCGGCCAAGCAGGCGGCGCTTGCGGCCACCAGCGCGGACGACGGGGTCGACCCCGGCATGACGGTGCTGGTGGCAGTGGCCACCGAAGGCCACGGCAAGGTCAACCAGCATTTCGGCCATGCCACCGAATTCCAGATCTTCGAATTGAGCCAGGGTGCGGCGCTGTTCGTCGGCCACCGCCGCGTCGACCTGTACTGCCAGGGCGGTTACGGCGAGGAAGAGGCCCTGCCCTCGGTGGTCAGCGCCATCAATGACTGCCACGCGGTGCTGGTGGCCAAGATCGGTGCCTGCCCACGCGACGAGTTGGCCGCCGCCGGCATCGAGCCGGTCGACCAGTACGCGCACGAGTTCATCGAGAGCGCCGCGCTGTCCTGGTTCGCCGACTACCGGGCGCGCATCGCCAGCGGCGCCATCACCCACCAGCCGCGCGGCGATGCCCGCATCCGCCAGGGCGCGTACACCAGCGGCACCGAGGCCGCGTAATTCGACCGTTACCCCTTACCAGGAGATCCCCATGGCCCTGAAGATCATCACCTCCATGTGCACCGGCTGCTCGGCCTGCGAGCCCGAGTGACCCAACGACGCCATCCGCGAGAAAGGCGGCACTTTCATCATCGACCCGGCCAAGTGCACCGAGTGCGAGGGCCAGTTCGATTCGCCGCAGTGCATCGCCGTCTGCCCCGTCGACCACTGCATCAAGAAGGTCTGATCAAGAGCCCACCCCCGAAGCGCCTGCGGCGCTCCCCCTCAAGGGGGCGCCCCCAGCGGCCCGGCAACACCGGCTCCGCGGCGGCCGCTGAGTTCAGGCCCCAACACGCCCCCACACCGAGACAAACCATGCTGCAACCGAAAGTCACCGTCACCCCCGCCGCCGAGAAGTTCATGCGCCGCATGGTGCGGTTCTCCGACCATCCCGCCGGCGGCTTCCACCTGACGGTGACGCCGGGCGGCTGCTCGGGTTACGCCAGCGAGTTCAAGGTCGCCGCGTCGCCCGGCGCCGGCGACGGCGAGGTGCTGGTCAACGGCCTGCGCCTCTTCCTGCCGGCCGAAAGCCGGCTGCTGCTCGACGGCGTGACCATCGACTTCGCCGAGTCGCCCACCCAGAGCGGACTGACCTTCTTCAACCCGGCCCAGGCCGCCTGCGGCTGTTCCACCTCCGGGGAGGCGGCCCCGGCCATGCCGGCCGAGGCCGGCGTGACGGTCGGCTCGATCAAGCGCCTGGTCAAGGCCTGACAGCCCATGGACGACGCGGTCGCTTTCGACGATGCGGTGCTGGGCGCCGGCCTGGGTGCCGACGCCGAAGCTGCGCTGCGCGCCGCCGGCGAGCAGCGCAGCGCCGATCCGCCGCAGGCAATGGCCATGCTGATGCGCGCGCAGACGCTGGCGCCGGACCACCCGGCGGTGCTGATCGCCTTCTACCGGCATCACTTCTACGGCCATCGGCTGGGCCCGGCACGCGACATGGCGCGCCGCGCCTTGCGTGTCGGCGCGCTCGCACTCGGTCTGCCGCCCGTCTGGCGCGACGTGCCCCCGCGCCCGCTGCCCGGTGCCAAGGTCGATGCACGCACCCGCTTCTACCTGTTCGCCCTGAAGGGCTATGCCTACCTCAGCCTGCGGCTGGATGATGGCGTCGAGGCGCGCGACGCGCTGGCCCAACTGCGGCGGCTCGATCCGGACGACTGCGTCGGTGGCGCGCTGCTGGAAGCGGTGCGGGTGCGCGCCCTGATCGGCCCGCTGGCCGACGACGACGGCCGGCACGACGAGGCCCCCGCGGCGGTCTTTGGCGCTGCGGCCTGGGCGCAGGCATCCGGCCTGCCAGCGCCCGCGGTGCCTGCCCGGCCCTGACCATGGACACGCCGGTCACCAACACCGCCGCGGCGGCCTGGAACGACATCCCGGTGACCGACTGGCAGGGCGTCGCACTCGACTGCAGCACCTGCCGGCACCAGCCCCTGCAACGGACCGGTGGATGCGAGCCCGGCCGCAGCTGCATGCAGGACGCCTATGCGCGGCGCATCGACCGCTTCTTCCGCACCCACCCGGCGCTGGCCGGCGAACACCTGGACCATGCCTATTTCGAGGTGCGGGCGATCGCAGCGCGTCATGCCGATGTCTTCCTGCTGCCCCGGCTGATGGACGATCCCGACGAGACCGTGCGCCTGCAACTGGCGCTGCGCCTGCCCCAGCGCCTGCTGTCGCGGCTGCGCAGCGATCCACACCGCGAGGTGCGCAAGACCGTGGCACATCGCGTCGCCCCGGCGCTGCTGCCGCTGCTGATGAACGACCCCGATCTGCAGGTGCGGCTGGCCGTGGCGCAGCGGGTGGCGATGCCGGCGCTGTGGCGCATGGTCGAGGATCCCGCGCCCGAGGTGCGCCGCGTGGTGGCCGAGCGCCTGCCGGTACCGCTGCTCGACACCCTGGCGGGCGACGACGACTGGCTGGTGCGCTGGACCACCGCCGGCCGCGCGCTGGGCGCGGCGCTGCAGCGGCTGCTGGGCGATCACGAAGCCGAGGTGCGCGAACGCGCCGCCGAGCGCATCGCCGAACTGAACCTCGACCGCATCGCCGGCCTGTCCGGAAGACACGTCGACCCTTCGCCCGGCCACCCGCCGGCGCCCGACCATGGCTGACATCAACCGCGACGAAGACACGCTGGAGATCGCCTCGCCGCCGCGCTTCGCGATGGGCGAGCGGGTGATCAGCCGCAGCGTGATCCGCAACGACGGCACCTACAACGGCAAGGACATCGGCGAGGTGCTGGTGCACAAGGGCGAGGTCGGCTTCGTGCGCTCGATCGGCACCTTCCTGCAGCAGTTCTACATCTACGCCATCGAGTTCGTCGACTCGGGCCACCAGGTGGGCATGCGTGGCAAGGAGCTGTGCACGCTGGATCACCTGCCGCCCGAGGTGCTGGCGCAGCTGGCCGAGCGCTTCGGCGACCCCGCGGCGCAGCTTCAGGCGCTGCGCTGATCCCGACCCGACCGACACCCGAAAGGCCGCCATGTTCACCGAAGCCCGCGCCCCCCGGTACCAGTGGGGCCAGTCCGTGCGCGCCACGGTCGACCTCTACAACGACGGCAGCCTGCCCGAGGTCGAGGAAGACCGTCTGATGATCGTTGCCGGCGGCCCCGGCGAGATCGTGCAGGTGGGCCACCACACCGAGGCCAACGTGCCGATGTACCTGGTCGACTTCGGCTTGTGTGTGCTGGGCTGCCTGGAAGACGAGATCGCGCTCGACGACGAAGCTGGCGCAGCGGTGCTCGAGCCGGCATCGGCAACGGACAGCCCGTCATGAGCCCGCGCCCCATACCGCCGGATCAAGGTGGCAGACGCCGCCGCCGGGCGGCGGGCGCACCGCCGATGGCCGTTGTGAATCTGGACGCCCACCGCATCCGCCTCGCGCTGGACGGGCGCAGCCGCTACCAGTACGTGACCCCGCGTGTCGAGCCGGAAGGCACGGGCTGGAGGGTGGTCAGCCCGAACTGCTCGCGCAACATCGACCGCGACGGCGGCGATGTGGCGATCGCCTGGTTCGAGCCCCTGGCCGATGGCCGCTGGCAATTGCACGCCCGCGACCATGCCCGGGGCTGCTGGGTGCGCCAGGCCACGGGCCTGACGCTGGCGCAGGCGCTGGCCATCGTCTGCGACGACCCCGAGCGGGCGTACTGGCAATGACGCATTGGCCATGAGGGCTCGACCATGATCTACCTCGACCACAACGCCACCACCCAGCCCGCGCCCGAGGTGCTGGACGAGATGCACGACGCACTGGAGCGCGCCTGGGCCAACCCCTCGTCGACCCATGCGCCGGGCCAGGCCGCGCGCCGGTTGCTGGCCGACGCGCGGGTGCGGGTGGCGCAGTTCCTGGGCTGCCAGGGCGCCGAGCTGGTGTTCACCAGCGGCGCCACCGAGGCCAACCACATGGCGGTCACCGGCGCGCTGGCGCTGGGCCGCCAGGCTGGGGAGTCCGACGGCCTGCCGGGCAGGCCGCCTCGCCACCGGCTGGTGCTGTCGGCGGTCGAGCACCCGGCGCTGCTGGCCTTGGCCGCCCGGCTGGCCGACCAGGGGGTGCCCGTCGATCTGCTGCCGGTCGACGCCTGTGGCCGGCTCGATCTGGCGCGGGCCCGCGCGCTGATCACGCCCGACGTCGCGCTGGTCTCGGTGATGGGCGCCAACAACGAGACCGGCGTGCTGATGCCCATCGCCGAGCTGGCCGCGCTGGCTCATGCCGCCGGCGCGCTGCTGCACATGGACGCCACCCAGTTGCCCGGCAAATCCCGCTGGCGCTTTGCCGACAGCGGTGCCGACCTGGCCAGCGTCTCGGCCCACAAGCTGCACGGCCCCAAGGGCGTGGGCGCGCTGATCGTGCGCAAGGGCCTGGCGCTGCCGGCGCTGCTGGCCGGTCGGCAGGAGCGCAACCGCCGCGGTGGCACCGAGAACATGCCCGGCATCGCCGGCTTTGCCGCCGCCTGCGACCGCACCGCCCGCAGCCTGGCCGACGACCTGGCCCACATGACGGCGTTGCGCCAACGGCTGGAAGACGGCCTGCGCGCCGCCCTGCCCGGCGTGGTGGTCTATGGCGACCAGGCTCACCGGCTGCCCAACACCAGCTGCCTGCGCTTTGGCGCCCTCGACAGCGAGCAGGTGCTGGGCAAGCTCGAGCGCGCCGGCGTGGTGGCCTCATCAGGCGCGGCCTGCACCGCCAGCGGCACCCAGCCATCGCACGTGCTGCTGGCGATGGGCGAGAGCGCACAACACGCCAAGGCCAGCGTGCGCTTCTCGCTCGGGCGCGAGACGACCAGCGCCGACGTGCAGCGGGCGATCGATGCCGCGCGCCGCGCCATCGGCCCTCTGCTGGCACCTGCCGCCACCACCGCATTCCCTGCCCGCTTCATGGCAGCCTGAACTCAAACGGAGAAGCCCATGAAAGTGATGATGCGACGCAACGCCGCCGGCGTGCTTTCGGCCTATGTGCCGAAGAAGGACCTGGAGGAGCCGGTGGTGGCACAGGAGAAAGTCGACCTGTGGGGCGGCACCATCACGCTGGCCAACGGCTGGCTGCTGGCGCTGCCCGAGATGGCGGCCGGCACCGCGCTGCCGATCACGGTCGAAGCGCGCAAGTTGTCGGGCGAGTGAGCGGGTGATGAACGCCACCACCCTCGCCCAGGCCCTGTCGCTGGCCGATGCCGCTGCCAGCGTGCGCGAGGCCGCCGCCGCACTGCGCCTGCAATTCACGCCGATGAAGGTGGTGGTGGTCGACGCGGACGACATGCGCACCGAAACACCTGCCGCCCAGGGTGAGCGGCGTGCGTTGTACCTGGGCACCAGCGACGGCCACTGCTGGCAGGTGACGCAAGACCCGGCGCAGGCCGTCGGCCTGTTCATCGCCGACCGCCGCTGCGGCACGCCCACCTGATCGAGCCGCCCCATGAGCGCCTTCCCCGACACCCTGCCCAACCTGGCCACGCCGGCCGACGCCGCGCCGCTGAACCTGCCCGACGAGGGGCTGCTGCTCAGCGACCCCGACCTCAGCGATGTCGAGGTGCAGCTGGTCACCGCCGCGCTGGGCGAGCCGCGCCTGTCCTCGGGCCGCATGGTCGAGCACTTCGAGCAGCGCTTTGCCCAATCGCTGGGCCGGCGCCACGGCATCGCGGTGGCCAGCGGCACGCTGGGCACCTGGCTGGCGCTGCGCGCGCTGGGCATCGGCCCCGGCGACGAGGTGATCGCCTCGCCCTACGGTTGGCACCAGGTGGCGCATGCGGTCACGCTGGTGGGGGCCAAGGTGGTGTTCGCCGACATCAACTACTGGTCGGGCTGCCTGGACCCGGCGCGCGCCGCGGCCCGCATCACGCCAGCCACGAAGGCCGTGCTGGCCGGCAACGTCAACGGCCACCCGGCGGCCTGGGCAGCGCTGCGTGCGCTGGCCGGCCAGCACGGCCTGGCGCTGATCGAGGATTCGACCGAGGCCATCGGCTCGCGCTATGCCGGCCAGCCGGTCGGCAGCTTCGGTGACGTATCGGTGTTCGACTTCTCGCAGCCCTCGGCCCTGTGCTGCGGCGAGGGCGGCATGCTCGTCACCGACGACGATGCGCTGGCCAGCGAACTGCGCTACCTGCGCAGCCGTTCGATCGCCGACCGGCGCTCGGTGTCGGTCGGTGCGCGCGTGCCGCTGCAGGCCGGCATGAGCGAGCTGACCGCCGCGCTGGGCGCCGGCCAGCTGGCGCGGCTGCCCGAGATCCTGGCGCGCCGCAAGCAGGTGGAGGCGGGCTACCTCACCCAGCTGCAGACCTTCGAAGGCATCAAGCCGCCCTATGTCGGCCCCGATGTCGACGAGGTGCACTGGATGCTGTTCATCGTGCACCTGGGCAAGCGCTTCACCGCCAGTGCGCTGGCCCAGATCGTCGACGACCTGGGCGCCGAGCTGATCGAGTCGGTGCTGTACTGCCAGCCGCTGCACCAGCAGTTCGCCTACCAGCAGCAGGGCTGGCACCGCGGCCAGCTGCCGCTGTGCGAGCGCATCGCCGACCGCGCGCTGGCACTGCCCTTCCACAGCCACCTGACGCCCGACCACCTGAAGTTCATCGTCGACACGATGAAGGACTCCAGCATCAACGTCGGCGCCGGTGCGGCCATCTATTGAATCCCCTGCCACGAGAGCCCGCCATGTCCTTTGCTTCCGTCACCGCCCTGCCCGCTGCCGTTGCCGACGGCCTGGCCGCCGGCACGCTGGTGCCCTACCTCGGGCCCGGCCTGCTGGCGCTGTGCACCGGCCCCACGCCGCCGGCCGACCCGATGGCGCTGGCGCTGCAGCTGACCGCCAAGGTCTCGGTGCCCGGCAAGATCAAGAACCGGCTGACCGCAGCGGCGCAGTTCATCGAGAACTTCAAGCACCGCAAGACCCTGGTCAACGGCATGACCGAGGCCTTCGCGCTGCAGGCCGCGCCGTCGCCACTTCACCGCTGGATCGCCATGCTGGGCGCGCCGCTGGTGGTCGACACCTGGTACGACGACACGATGCGCCAGGCGCTGGCGGCCGCCGACGGGGCGTGGGCCGAGGTGCAGGGCCTGAGCCAGAGTGAACACTTCGGCACCTGGGTGGGTTGGTACGGCGCCGACGGTGCGGCCCTGGCCGATGCCCCCACACCGACGACCGTGCTCTACAAGCCCTGGGGCAGCGGCGAGCCGGCGGGCAACTTCCTGGTCTCGGATTCGGACTTCGTCGAGGTGCTGACCGAGATCGACATCCAGACGCCGATCCCGGCGCTGGTGCAGCAGCGCCGCGCCGCGCTGGGCTTCGTCTTCCTCGGCTGCCGTTTCAACGACCAGCTGCCGCGTGCCTTTGCCCGCCAGATCATGAAGCGCAGCGCCGGCCCGCATTTCGCGGTGCTGGCCGACGAGCCCACCCGCATGGAGGCCCGCTTCCTGGCCGAGCAGGGCATTACCCGCATCGCGCTGCCGCTCGATCAGGTGGCCGCGCAGCTGGTGGCCGGCGTACCGGCAGTCGCCTGAGCCGGCGCTTCACGACCTCGCAGCCACACCCTTTCCCCACCCACGACCACCGTCGACAAGAGATCCCCCATGACCACCCTGACCATCATGCCCTCGGGCAAGACCATCGACGCCGAACCCGGCACCTCGCTGCTGAAGGCCATCCTGGCCTCCGGCGAAACGCTGGTCAGCCAGTGCGGCGGCGAAGCCAAGTGCGGCAAATGCCATGTCTACGTGCTGGAAGGCCGCAAGTCGGTCTCGCGCATCGCTGCGCTGGAGAACGGTGTGCTCGACACCATCATCGGCATCGGCAGCAAGTCGCGCCTGGCCTGCCAGGCGCTGCTGGGCACCGAGCCGGTGACGGTGGAGCTGCTGGGCGCGATGTCGGGCGGCTGATCCAGCACCCCCAGCGGCCAGACCACCATGCTCGACGTCGCCATCGTCGGCGGGGGCCTTTGCGGGCTTGCGCTGGCCCACAGCCTGCGGGCCCGCCGGGTGGACTGGACGCTGTTCGAAGCCCGGCCCCGGCTCGGTGGGCGGGTGCTCAGCACGCCGGCCGGGCACGGTCCCGGTCCGCCGCTGGACCTGGGCCCGACCTGGTTCTGGCCTGCCACCCAGCCGTCGATCACCCGGCTGGTGGCCGACCTGGGCCTGGCCACGCTGCCCCAGGCCGATGATGGCCGCGTCAACCTGCTGGACGATCCCAACCGCGCCCCGCGGGCGTTGGCCTTCGACGCCACCACCGGCCGGCTGGCGGCCGACGCGTCCACCCCCGCCCAGCCGGGGGCACTGCACAGCGGCGCACACCGGTTGGCCGGCGGCATGGCGGCGTTGGTCGACGCGCTGGCCGCGCGGCTGCCGGCCGATCGGCTGCAACGCGGGCGGGTGCTGCAGGCGCTGATCGACCACGGCGAGCAGGTGGAACTGCAGTTCCTGCACGACGGCGAACCGCAGCAGATCCGCGCCCGCCGAGTGGTGCTGGCGCTGCCGCCGCGGCTGGCGGCGGCCTCGCTGCGCTTCAATCCACCCTTGCCCGAGCCGCTGGCCAGCGCGATGGCCGCCACCCCCACCTGGATGGCCAGCGCCGCCAAGGCCGCGGTGCGTTGCGCACAGCCGATCTGGCGTGGGCGCCCCGGCGTCGGCAACGCCTGGGTCACGCATCCGCAGGCGGTGCTGGCCGAGGTATTCGACGCTGGCCCGGCCGACGCCACCCAGGGCGCGGCGCTGGCCGGCTTTGTGGCGCTGGGCGCAGCGCAGCGGCCGGCCTTCCGCCGCGGTCTGCCGATGCTGATCGACAGCCAGCTGGCGATGCTGTTCGGCAACGAGTTGGGCGCCACCGAACCGCAGCTGCTCGACTGGGCCGACGAGCCCTTCACCTGCACCGAGACCGACCGACAGGAAGATGCCCGTTCCGGCGCCCACCCGACCTACGGTGACCCCACGCTGCAGCAGCCGCTGTGGGATGGCCGCCTGTGGCTGGGCGGCAGCGAGACCGCCCGCCACGGCGGTGGTTACCTCGAAGGTGCGCTGGCCGCCGCCGCCCGGCTGCGCCTGCGGCTGACCGCGGCGGCCAACGACGGACCGCCCGTCGCAGCCGCGGCCGACGGCGACATCGCCGCAGCCCCGGCACCGGCAAGCCCGCCGGGCGCGCCGAGCGGACTCGCGCCAACCACGCTGGCGTATCCAGGCGCATGAAGCTTCAGCTCGATCGCCCGCAGGTGCTGGCGCTGGCCTTTCCCGAGCTGAAGCCGCTGCAGGACCAGCTGCGCTTCGGCCACCGCATCGAGCTGGTGGCCGGCGGCCTGTCGCCGTCGGCGCTGGATTTTCTCGCGGGCCTGTACGACGACGCCGGCGCCGCGCTGGCCGGCCGAGCGGCGCAGCTGCGGGCGCTGGCCGCGGCGCTGCGGCCGACCGATCGTGAACCGCGGTTTGCCGCCGGCGCTGCGCTGGAATCCTTCCTGCCCGCCCTGCTGCGCTACCTGATGACCGACCTGCCGCCGCTGGCGGGCGCCGAGGTCCACGCGCCGATGTCCCACCCCGACACCGGCCGCGGCTGGCTGTTTGCCGCCAACACCGCCGGCAAGCCGCTGCCCTGGCTGGTGACGCGGCTGGACTTCGTGGCCGGCTCGTCGGACGAGAATGCCAAGCTGATGGTCGAGCTGAAGGCCCAGGCCAAGGCCACCGTGCTGTCGCAGTCGCTGCGCTTCACCGACGCCGACCTGCGCACGGCCAGCGCTCGGCAGCCGCTGGGCACCACGGTGGCCGAGCTGCTGGCCGCCAAGGGCTGGCTGAAGGAGACCCCCGAACTGCGCGCCGCCTACGACGCGTCGTCCAGTCGTCATGCCGACTGGCGCGGCCGCTACGGCGCGTTGTTCAACGGCGCCGGACTGGGCTTCCATGCCGAGGACCCCAACGCCACCCACCGCGACACCGATTGGTCGCGCAAGGACCAGATCGTGCTGGCCGCTCATGGCGGCAGCGCCAAGCTGGTCAACGACGAAGGCATCCTGCCGCCGCGCAGCACCACGCTGGACGCGTCGGGCGACCTGCTGGGCCCCTACCTGCGCAAGGCCGCCAAGAGCAGCGACTTCGACTGCGAGCGCGAGATGCTGGCGCTGCGCGACGCGCTGGCCGCCGAGAGCGAACGCGCCCGCCCCGACAGCCCGCCGCGCTTCACCCAGCTGCCGGTGCATGCCTACCTGTTCATGTTCCACCTGGAGCTGCACCAGCACCTGTGGGTGTTCGTCGACGACCTGGCGCCACATGTCTACACCCCCGACCTCAAGCACAAGCTGGTGCTGCCGCGCGAGCAAACCGACCTGATCGACATCCTGACCGCCGAGATGGA
>JAURWR010000045.1 GCA_030654805.1 Burkholderiaceae bacterium | reverse complement strand
CTGGTTGACTGCGGTCGGGCTGATGCGGCAGTCGATCGGGCCGGCCATCAACGTCAGGCTGGCCGGGGTCGCGGGGTGGTGGTCTTCGGACATCACCGCAGTGGCGGCGAGCGCCGACACACAGGGCTGGCAGATCGCCATCAGGTGCGAGCCCGGGCCCATGATGCCGAGGAACTCGATGATGTGTTCGGTGTATTCGTCGAGTCCGAACTTGCCGTGGTCCAGCGGCACGTCGCGTGCGTTGTGCCAGTCGGTGATGTAGACATCGTGGTCGGCCAGCATCGTGCGCACCGTCTCGCGCAACAGCGTGGCGAAGTGCCCTGACATCGGCGCCACGATCAGCACCTTGGGGTGCATCTTGTCGTTGAGGCGGGCCTTCTTGAAGTGCAGCAGCGTGGCGAACGAGGCGACATGAGTGACCTCTTCGGTGATCGCCACCGGTTCGTCGACACCGGTCACCGTGACACGATCAATCGCGAATGGTCGCCGCCGGTGCGTGATCTCGCTGAGCCCGAATACCTCCCAGGCGGCTGCCAGCTTGCGATTGGGCGTCAAGCGGCTCCATCCGTAGGTGCCGTCCTTGAGCATGGGAAGCGCAGCCTTGGTGAAGGTGCGCAGCGGCCACAACAGGTCGGTCTGCGCCTGATAGGCCTCGTACATCATCCGCTCTCTCCAGGAACTTGCCATGAGTTCCCCTCTTGCAACTCCTGCGCCAGCGGACTGCCGGTCGTCGGTCTGCCGGTGGTCGTTCTGGGGGCGTGCACGGGTCACGGCAGGCACTGGCACAACGCTTGCACTCGCTGTCGGGCACATCTATCGACTGGAGCTGCCCCCCATGGCCACCGCGTTGAAAACCCGTACCAGCAGCAGTGGCGTGGCCGCGAAGCCCAAGCGCACTGTGTCGCATGCGGCGCCCAAGGCGCCCGCAGCGGCCAGCCTCACGCTGAGCAGCAAAAACTATTCGTCGTGGTCACTGCGTGGTTGGTTGATGACCAAGCTCGCCGGACTCGATTTCGACGAGGTGGTCGTGTCGCCCGACGACGCCAATGCACGCAAGGAAATCCTGCTGCTGTCGCCGTCGATCCTGGTGCCTTGTCTGACGCACGGCAGCATCAAGGTGTGGGACACGCTGGCCATCGGCGAGTACCTGGCCGAGGTGAAGCCGAAGGCCGGCCTGCTGCCTGCCGACATCGCTGCGCGGGCCCACTGCCGAGCCATCTGCGGCGAAATGCACTCGGGCTTCAGCAGCCTGCGCTCGGCCTTGCCGATGAACCTCAAGGGCAACTTCCCTGGCTACAAGGTGTGGGCGCGGGCCATCGGCGATGTCGAGCGCATCACCGCGATCTGGCACGAGTGCCTCACGCAGTACGGCGGGCCGTTCCTGTTCGGTGATCACCCTTGCATGGCCGACGCGATGTATGCGCCGGTCGTGACTCGCTTCGTGACCTACCACGTCAAGCTCGACAGCACGTCGGCTGCCTACTGCCACACGGTGATGGCGATGCCCGAGATGAAGGAGTGGATTGCTGCGGCCAAGCGTGAGTACGAGGACATCGAAGAACTCGACATGGAGTTCTGAGGGCGCGGCGCTCCGAAATCGTGCAGACCGACCGATCGCACCAGGTTGGTGCCATCGTCACAAGGTCAGCTGCCACCCCTCAACCAGCGCGCCCGGCGTCCACAGCGAACCCAGCGGCCGCTCGCGCATCACCCGGCCCGCCAGGATCAGCTCGGCCGTGTCGGTCAGAGCGATCAGGCCGTCGCCGAACATGCGCAGAAACGAATCGTCGAAGCGCATCACCTCCAACGGTTCGGCGAGGCGTCCGTCTTCGACCCAGAAGCAGGCGAAGCGTGTCATGCCGGTCAGCCGACACTCGGCGCAGTCGGAGTAGTTGAGGTACCAGAGGTCGCTGACGTACAGGCCGGTGCCGAGTGCGGCCAGCACATCGGCCGCAGGCAGTGAGCCGGGCGCGAGGCTCAGGGCGACCGGGTATTCCTGCGCGTCGGCCCCGTTGGCCTCGATGCCGTATTCGCGCGCCGATCGGGTCGAGTTCAGCGTGCCGGTGGCACGCCCCTGCTCGATCAGGCTGATGCGCGGCGGCCGCAGGCTGCCGTCTTCGGTGAACGCCGGGGCGGCGCTGCGGGATGCGTCTTCGGCGACCGAGATGGCCGGGTGCAGACGAGCCTCGCCCCGCTCGAGCTTCGACAGGCTCGATGTGCCGGTGCGCCGCGCCTTCGCGCCGAAGCCGCCCCAAGCGGTCACGCCGAGCAATCCACTCATCGCGGTGGGCGTGAAGTACGCGCGATACGCCCCGGGCGCCAGCTTGCGTGGTGCGCGCGCCAGCAGTGGCAACTGGCGCGCACCCTCGGCGACTCGCTGCCCGAAGGCGTCGTCGTCCCAGTGCGTGCCGGCGTAGACCGACTTCACCGATTTGTCGCCTGCGGCCACCAGGCACCACTCGAAGTGGAAGGTCTCGACGTGATGCCAGTGGCGCTGGCCGCGGCTGTCGGCGAAGGCACGCACCACCGCACCACTGGCACAGTGGCCGACCAGATCGAGACCAGACGCTGCGTTCGCCACCGTTCGCACCAGGTGGTCGGCTGAAGGCAGCACACCGCTGTCGTGCCGGTGGCTGGAGGTCACCGCATCGGGCAGCAGCAGGTGCGGGTCGTCGGGGATCTCCGCAAGATCGGCGATCAGCTGCGCGCGGTCCTGCAGCAGGGCCTCCACGTCGGAATCGAGGTCGCCGGTGAGGCTGCGCGTGGCCTCGACGCGTCGACCGCCGCCGTCGGTCAGGGCCGCCACCGAGAGCGTCAAGTCGCCTTGCACCACCTGGGTGGCCTGGCGCACTCGGGCATGGTTGAAGCGCACGAACTGCGACGACTCGGCGGCAAGGTACAGGCTGATGCGCAGCGCGCGGCCATCGGCGTCCGGGTTCGGTGTGCAAACCCGTTCCGCCAGTGCATCGAAATACGTCGGCTGCGTCAGCGGCGTCGGCATGGCTGCGGTCACTGGACTGCCTTCGTGCTTCGCACTCCGGTATGAGCCCTTCGGGCGGCCGGGCGGGCTCACTCGGGTACCTTCGTTCTGCGCACTCCGGTATTCGCCCTTGGGGCGGCCCGGCGGTCTCATGCCGCGCCCCCGAACACCGCGACACGGCTGAACTGGCAGGCGGGCGACGCGTGCCCGACGCGGATCACCTGCGATGGGTCGCCCTTGCCGCAGTTGGGCGTGCCCAGCACCTGGACGGTGGCGGCGTTGCCGACCCGCGCCAGCGAACGCCAGAAGGTCGCGCTGATGCCTCGGTAGTTCGGGTTGCGCACCACCTCGGCGAGGCTCCCGTGGCGGATCATCTGGCCGTGCTCGCAGCCGAACTGGAACTTGTTGCGCGAGTCGTCGATGCTCCACGACTGGTTGGTGCGCATCAGCACGCCGAGCTCGATGCCCTCGATCATCCCGGCCAGCGTCGAATCGCCCGGCTCGACATTCAGGTTGCTCATGCGGTCGATCGGTGGCCGGTTCCAGCTGCACGCGCGGGTCGTCGCCACGCCTTCGATGTCGGCCCGCTGCGCTTGCGCTCGCATCAGCGACAGCGCGCCGCCCAGCGGACGCAGCAGCAGCCCGGCGCGGATGATGTGCGCCGGTTCGGCGGCCATGCCATCGTCGTCGAATGCAAAGCAGGCCAGCTCGCCGGCGCGTTGCGGGTCGCAGGTCACGTTCAGCAGCTCGCTGCCGTAGCGGTAGCGGCCGAACATGTCCAGCGTGACGAAGCTGGTGCCCGCCATCGAGCGCTCGTCGCCGAGGATGCGGTCGAGTTCCAGCGGGTGGCCGATCGATTCGTGGATCTGCAACATCATCTGGTCGGGCATCAGGATCAGGTCCATCGTGCCGCTGGGGCAGGGCGCTGCGCCTGCCAGCTCGATCGCTTCCTGCGCCACCCGCGCGCCGTCGTGGTGGAAGCCGGTGCGCTCCAACACCTCCAACCCGCCCTGCTGGCAGTGCCCGCCGTACTGACCGGCGGCCGAGCGGGTCTGCGCCACCTGGCCGACGCGCGCGGTGGCTTGCAGATGCGGCATCGCGATGCTCCAGCGCTGCGCGATGCGCGCGCCGTCGCCGGTGATGAAAAGCTGCTCGGTGTCGACGGTGTGCAGCCTGGCCATCGAGTCGACGATGCGTGCGTCGGGCAGCAGGGCGTCATTGGCTGCGGACAGCATGGCCAGCCGCTCGCGCAGGCCCAGCGTTGCTGCCGGTTGCTCGACCGCGCTGGCATACCGGCCGCAGGCGCTGACCCGAGGCAGATGCCGGGCATCGAACACGGTGTGACCGGCGACCGCACGCGCCAGCGCGGCGGCTTCACCGAAGGCTCGCCGCAGGCCGGCTTCGCTGGTGTCCGATGTGGCGGCGTAACCCAGTCCACCGCCATCGACCACCGTCACCATCGCGCCGTCGTCGCGACTGCGGATCGGCGCCTGCGCGACCCGGTGCCGCACGGTCAGCATGTCGGAGCACTCGACCACGCCTCTCACCGCCCATTGGTCGACGGCGGGAGCGG
This sequence comes from Burkholderiaceae bacterium, assembly GCA_030654805.1. Classification (GTDB taxonomy): domain Bacteria; phylum Pseudomonadota; class Gammaproteobacteria; order Burkholderiales; family Burkholderiaceae_C; genus PBB1. The sequence continues at coordinate 29,744 of JAURWR010000045.1, read as the reverse complement.
CGCGGCGCGCGTTGTCTTCGATCCGATCGAGCATGGGACGGTGTGAGGTGGATGTGGCGGCAGCCACTTTACAAGCGGCGTCGGGGTGGCACGGCAAGAGGGCTTTCACCGCGAGGGAATGCGCCCTGAACACCGCATTGATCCGCTGCCATCCGCTCTGCTGGCATGACAGACTGACACCATGGACGCTTCTCCCGTCACCGGCCTGATCCTGACGGGCGGCGGTGCGCGTGCCGCCTACCAGGTCGGCGTGCTGAAGGCGCTGTCGCGCATCCGTCGCGATTGCTGCGGCGTCTCCCGCAATCCGTTCGACGTGATTGCAGGCACCTCCGCCGGCGCGATCAATGCAGCGGCACTGGCCTGTCGCTCTGACGACATCGACGGCGCGATCGCCCGGCTGGTCGACACCTGGGCGGGCTTCCACGCCGATCAGGTCTACCGTGCCGATTCGCTGGGCGTGATCCGCACCGGCGCGCGCTGGCTGACGATGCTGTCGGTCGGTTGGGTGCTGGCCAAGTGGCGACGCGCACGCCCGAAGTCACTGCTCGACAACAGCCCGTTGCGCGAACTGCTGGCCGATCTGGTGCCGGTGCACCGGCTGAACGACATGATGCAAGGCGGTCATCTGCAGGCGTTGGCGGTCAGCGCGTCGGGCTACGGATCGGGGCTGCACGTGACCTTCTACGACGCGCTGGCGGACACGCTGCCCTGGAACCGCTCGCAGCGCATCGCGGTGCGCCAGCCCATCACCGTCGATCACCTGCTCGCATCGTCGGCGATCCCGTTCGTGTTCCCAGCGATCCCGCTCGGCCTCAACGGGCGGCGCGAATACTTCGGCGATGGCTCGATGCGCCAGTCAGCGCCCATCTCGCCAGCGGTGCACCTGGGCGCCGAGCGCATCCTGGTGGTGGGTGCCGGGCGCATGCACGAGCCCGCGCTGCCCATCGAAGGCCGGGCGGGCAGCCACGAATACCCGAACCTCGCGCAGATCGCTGGCCATGCGCTGTCGAACATCTTCCTCGACGCCTTGGCGGTCGACGTCGAGCGCCTGCAGCGCATCAACCGGACGCTGTCGCTGCTGTCGCCCGAGGCGCGATTGCGCAGCGGCCTGCGTCCGATCGACGTGCTGGTGATCGCGCCGAGTCAGCGGCTCGACGACATCGCCGCGCGCCATCTCGGCAGCCTGCCGCACGCGATCCGTGCGTTGCTGCGCGGTGTGGGTGTGTCGGGCAAGGGCAAGCAGGCGCGGGGTGCCGCTTTGGCCAGCTACCTGCTGTTCGAGGCACCGTACACGCAGGAACTGATGGCGCTCGGCGAATCCGACACGATGATCCGCCGTGACGAGGTCGCCAGCTTCTTCGACTGGGACCGCCGCAAGAAGCCGCGCCGCCCGGACGATCCGCAGGCGGCCTACTCCCGCTCCGAGGAGATCGATCCGGCGTTCGCGGTGGCCGATTCACGCCTGTAGCCGAGCCCGCGCATCCGCGACGCCTGCTAGAAATAGACGATCAGACTCAGCCGAAACGAGCGCGATTCGAGCGGGTGGAAGTGGATATCGTCGGTGCCGCCAGCCGCTTCGCCAGGCAGGCGCGAGCCGTAGTAATAGTCGATCGCCGAGTCCTTGCGGTTGGTCAGGTTGTAGCCCTCGAGTTCGATCTTCATCGTCGGGCTGAGCTTGTACCCGATGCGTCCGTTCAGGCTGGCGGTGCTCTTCGAGCGCACGCTGTTGTCTTCGAGCAGCGGGCGGGGTCCGAAGTAGCGCAGTTGCAGCGCGCCGAACCAGGGGCCGATGTTGTCGACGGCCACCGCGAGCGATGCGACACCTTCGACCGAGCCGGGGATGCGTCGGCCCGATGCGTCGTCATCCCGGAAGCGGGCACGTGCGTAAGCCACATCGGCATCGACGGTCAGCCAGTCCGACAGACGGTAGTAGTTGGCCAGCTCGAAACCGATGCGTCGGCTCGGCCGGCCGGCTTCGGTGGTGCCGGCGTCGCCGACGAACAGCAGCTCGGAATTGAAATCGAGCTGGTAGAGCGCCAGCGAGGTCTGCAAGCCCGGCAGCAGTTCGGTGCGCATGCCGACTTCATAGCCCTTCGATCGCACCAGCGGTGTCACCTTGTCGGCCGGATCACCGCTCTTCGGATCGACCGTGATGTTGGCGCCGCGCGCGTCGTTGCTGTGGAAGCCGCTGCCGGCGTTGACGTAGAACTCGGTGCGGCTCCAGGGCCCGAAGATCAGCGCCAGCTTCGGGTTCACGATGCCCGCAGTGGTGCTGTCGGAGTTGGCGTCGTTGTCGCTGTTCACGTCGAATCGGTAGGTGTCGCCGCGCACCCCGGCGACCGTGCGAAACCACGGCAGCCAGCGCGTCGCATTCTCGGCATAGAGCCCGAGGCTGGTTTCGACGATGTGATCTCGCCGCGTGGTTGATACGGTGCGCCGCGCCTGCGTCGACAGCAGCCCGTTGAAGATGTTGTCGTTCTGGAATTGCGCGCCGATGGTGTTCTGGCTGTCGAGCCCCAGCCCCGGTTGATACCAGCTGTGGCTGGCGTTGACGCCCACGGTGCGGCGCCGATCGGGCTGCGCGAACTGGTCACCGCGCACTTCGTCGTCGAGGTTGTAGGTGAAGTTCGAGAACAGCGCGAGCCGCGTGTCCACCAGGTAGGCGTTGAACTGGGTGTTGGTGGTCTCGGTGCTGTGCCGCCAGCCACTCGACAGACTGTAGCGATGTGCAGAGCCGCCGTCGGTCAGGTCGATGGCGTCGAAGCGGTCGATCAGCCCGGCATTGACCGCGCGCTGCGGGATCTGATCGGTGGCGTTCCAGTGCGCGCGGTAGAGCATGCCGGTCAGGTTGAAGCCGTTGGCCGCGTCGCCTTCGCTGTAGCGCAGCACGCCGTTGACCTTGTGGTACCTGTCCGGCTGCTCGAACGGGCCGTCGTTGCCCAGCCCTTCGATCGCATACAGCAGGTGGCCGTTGCCGAAGGCCGGCGAGTCGGCCAGCAGCACGCGCCTGAAACCGTTTTCGCCGAAGCCGACCGAGGCGATCCCCTGATCCAGCCGGTCGGCGTACTTGATGCTGACCGCACCCGCCGACGAGAAGTCGCCTTCGCTCGCGAAGTACGGGCCCTTCTTGTATTCGAGCCCGGTCGCCAGTTCGGGAATCAGGAAGTTCAGATCGGTCCAGCCCTGACCGTGCGCGTGCGAGCGCTGGTTGACCAGCATGCCGTCCACCGTGGTGCGCAGGTCGGTGCCGTGGTCGAGGTTGAAGCCGCGCAGGTAGAACTGGTTGGCCTTGCCTTCGCCGCTGTGCTGGCTGACGACCAGGCCGGGTGCCGCTTCGAGCAGCTCGCCCGGGCGGTATACGGTGCGCGCGTTGAGCTGCTTCTTGGTCACGGTGCCGACGCTGGCCGAATCGGCCACACCGACCGGACTGCTGGTGCTGCCGGTGATCACCACGGTTTCGAGCGTCTGCTCGCCGCCCGCACGGACGGCGGGGGCGCAGGTGACCGCGCTGGCAATCGACAGGGCTTGAACGGCCGTCGAGATGGCGCGGAGTGCGCCGGGCGGGTGGATGCAGTGAATTGATTTCTTCAAGGGATTCTCCGGGCACGGCGGCGCTTGGCCTGCCGGCTGTGCGTGTATTCGATGAGGTTCTTCCATGCGACTGCGGCGGTGCAGAGCCTGCCGGTTGAATTTCGGCAGGCTGCCCGGCCATCGAGCAGCTGAAACGGCAGAGGAAACTGGTGAGACAGCACGCGTGCTGTCTCGTCCTCAAGCGCGGGGCGGGCGCTCCAGCGGGCCACTGACGTGGGACTCGACCGGGCGCGGGTCGCCGTCGGTCCAGCGTCGAGCGACATTGGCTTCGACCGCAAAGTCGAACCTCGGCATCAGCACATCGAGGTCGTGGGCGCTGCGAGCCAGCGTCGGGTGCGGATTGAGCGCGGAGGCACCGCCGTCCTCGGCGACATACACGACGCCATCGGTCGCGGGGGCGTGATCGTGGTGGGCAACGATCGAGTGGTTGCTGTCGTGATCGTGTGCGGATGGGTCCTGCGGCGACTGGCCGTCGACGACATCTGATGCGATCTCCGGCGCGTATCGGTGACCGTCCAGGTCGGCGAGGTGCGATGCAGCGTGCGCGGCGCTTGGCGGTGGTGCGGCGACCCGGAATGCATCCAGGTGGTGATGAGCCCGGCCGCGGGCCCGTTCGGCAGACAGAGTCAACCCCTGGAGCGCGAGGCAGCAGGCCACAAGGCACAGCATCCACCGGACGAGCCACTTCCCGGGCCGTGTCGATGCAGGTCCGGTCAATCGGTTGTCGGTCGTCGAGGCCAGATGCATGGTGTGCAGAGAAGAAGTCCGAATAGCCGCCCGGCCCGCGCAACGACTGTGCGGGCGGATCACACCCCCAGTACGCTCATTCGACGCCGCTGGATGCAGCGACGTCGCCAACCTCAGCCGAAGCTCCCGCCTGGCGTCCGCGTCCACCGGCCTTGGCGCGCAGGAGATGAGCGTCGGCGCGTTCGATGAGTTCACGCCACCCGGTGGACGGATCGGTTCTGAACGCGACGCCGACGCTGGCTCCGATCTGAAGCTGCCACTCGCCGACGTGGAACGGGGCGGTCGCTGCCGCGATCACCTTGTCCGCCACCGCCTGGGCCGTGGCGCCCTCGCGGATGCCCGACAGCGCGATGGCGAACTCGTCACCGCCCAGCCGCGCAACGGCATCGGTCGGTCGCACCAGATGGACCAGCCGCTGCGCGAACATCTGAAGCACCTGGTCGCCTGCGGGATGGCCGTACCGGTCGTTGACCGGCTTGAAGTGATCCAGGTCGATGTAAAGCAGCGCGAGCGAGCTTTTGCCGTCGGTCTTTGCCGCACGCTCCAGGTGCTGCTCAAAGCCGGCCCGGTTCAGCAGACCGGTCAGCGGGTCGCGCTGCGCCAGTTGCAGCAGACGATCCTTCTCGTCCTGCTGCCGCGTCACGTCCTGCGTCACAGCGACGAATCCATCGACTTCGCCCGTGTCGCGCCGCAGGGGGATGTAGCTGATCGACGCGTACGTCGCACTGTCGTGTCCCGAATGAGCCAGCTCGAACTCGACCGTCTCGCCGGCCAGCGCACGTTCAACCCAGGGCTTGCGGCGCTTGAACTCCGCCTCGCCCAGGATCTCCGACACGCTGCGTCCGATGATCTGCTCGCGTGGCGCCCCGTACCACCGCTCGAAGGCCCTGTTGGCAAAGCGGTAGCGCGCGTCGGTACCGACGATCGCGACGCTGGACGGAATCGCGTCCGTCACCGAGCGCAGCGTTGCCGTCAGGTCGCGGAGTGCGTTTTCGGCCGCACTGCGTTCCGTGATGTCGATGCCGATGGAGAAGAATCCCAGCACCTCTCCTTGCTCAGTGAAATCCGGGATCAGCTGGCTGTCGATGCGTCGCATGCTGCCTTCGATCGGTTCGTCGAACTCGAAGTGCTGCGGCTCCCCACGCAGCACGGCCTCGATGCGGGGTGCGACGACGGCGGCGGCCGCGCCAAGGGGCAACTCGCTGCGGGTGCGGCCGATGATGGCGTCTTGGTCGAGCCCGAAACGCCGTGCATGCGCGAGGTTGACGAATCGGTAGCGACCGTCCCGATCGGTGTAGGCGATGCGCACCGGGAGGCTGTCGGTCACCTGGCGAACGAAACGCTCGCTGTCGGCCAGCCGATGCTCAAGACGCTTGCGCTCGGTGATGTCCTGAAACGTGCCGATCAGGCGAACCGGCTGCTGGTTCGCGTACTCCGCCTCACCGACGGCACGCACCCAGATTTCGCGCCCGGAGGCGGTCGTCAGCGTCAGTTCCAGGTCCCAGCCTGTACCGCGCTCGATGCCCAGGCGCACCGCGTCGGAGATGGCGACACGCGCTTCGGGTGAGTAGAACGCGACGGCCGATTCCAGCGTCGGCACGAAGTCGGCACCGACCTCGTGAATGCGGCGCGTCTGTTCGGACCAGGTGAGTCGGCTGTCAGCCAGTTCGAGCTGCCATCCGCCGACACCGGCGACGCGTCCGGTGCGGTTGAGGAACGATTCGTTGGCGTGGAGTTCGGACAGCGCCGTACTCAGCTGCTGGGAGGTCGCCTGAAGTCTGGCGACGATCCACCCGATCAGAAGCGATGCCGAGACGAAGACGACGACCGCCACCGCCCCGTCCCGGTTGACGCCGAACGACCAGAAGGGTGGCTCGAAAATGAAGTAACCCACGACCGTGCTGAGCAAGACGGCCAGCCGGCCCGGACCGCTGCCGCAAAGCAGGAACGTCAACGTGACCGCTGGGTAAAAGAACAGGAAGACCCGCGGCGACTCGACCGGCAGGAGCATCAGCCGCAGCAGAAGCGCCGCCACGAAAATCATGACCGCCAAGGCATAACGCCACGGCGCTGACCAGTGCGACGGATGGAAACTCATGGCCCGCATCGTCTGATGTTATGGCTGGATCGCCGATGGGCATCGTCGGAACATGAAGGTCTTTTCAGCGTTTCCATTCGCCCATGCGCATCCTGCTGGTTGAGGACGATGACCTGCTGGTGTGCGCTCTGCGCGAGGCCTTCGGGCAGGCCGGGTTCGACGTGGATCACCTGCCCGCTGCCGATCTGACCCTGTCGTTGAGGTGGGTCGTGGGGGCATCTACTCTGGCGGGTAAGAAAGTACCGTCCACTTCCGACACAGCGCTTACCTGCCTCGAATCGAAGGAGTCTCCCAATGAATTTCACCCGCACCCTGATCGCGACGGCCCTGGTCCTTTCCACATCGCTGGTCCAGGCGCTGACCCTGGCGCCCTACAGCGCCGCCGCACTGGCCGAAGCCCAGAAGGCCGGCGAACCCGTCGCGTTGCATTTCCACGCCGACTGGTGCACGACCTGCAAGGCGCAGGACAAGGCCTTGACCGAACTGCAGGCCGATCCGTCGCTGAAGCTCACCGTCCTGCGCGTCGATTACGACAAAGAGGGTGACCTGAAGCAGCAACTGAAGGTGCGCAGCCAGTCGACGCTGATCGTCTACCGGGGCGCGATCGAACGTGCCCGTCTGGCGGGTGAAACGCAGCCCGACAAGCTGAAGGCGGCGCTGAAGACCGCGCTCTGATGGCGCTTCGGGCCACACTGGACTGGCAATGGTCACCTGGTCCGAACTGGGGCTGAGCCTCGCGGCCGGCAGCCTCACCACGTTGTCGCCCTGCGTTTTCCCGTTGCTGCCATTGGTGCTGGGCGGTGCGCTTCAGGGGCACCGCGCCGCGCCGGTGGCAATGGGTTTCGGCATGGCGTCGTCGTTCGCGCTGATCGGTCTGCTGGTCGGCACGCTGGGCGATGCGATCGGTCTCACCGGCGATGGCGTGCGCAGCGCCGGCGGTGCGCTGCTGTTCGTGTTCGGGCTGGTGATGCTGGTGCCGGCGCTCGAGGCGAGGTTCAGCCACTGGATGAGTCCACTGGCCTCGTCAGCCCAGGCGGCCGGTTCACGCCTGAACACCGCATCGCTCGGTGGCGCACTGGCTCTGGGCGGGTTGCTCGGCCTGGTGTGGAGCCCGTGCTCGGGGCCGTTGCTTGGCTCTGCGCTGGCGCTCGTTGCGACTGAAGGCGGGGCGGGGCGCGGTGCGCTGATCCTCGGGCTGTTTGGCGTCGGTGCGGCGGTGCCGCTGGTCGCGGCTGCGTATGCGTCTCGGGCCGGCTTCGGGCAAGCTCGCGGCTGGGTGATCGGCCGGGCCGCGCGGGTCAAGCGGATCTTCGGCATCGTCCTGCTGGCGCTCGGTCTGGCGATCGTCTCCGGCTTCGACAAGCGGATCGAAGCCCGCTTCAACGACTGGCTGCCGCAGAGCTGGCTGTACTGGGCGACCCGGTTCTGACTTCGGCCTGATTTGTCGCGGGCGTGCCCCAGCGAACGTCTGTGTGGCGTCACGGATACTCGCGTCTTCGATCGGTCTTGCCGCGACCCTGTCCCGTGGTGCCAGCCGTCGCACGAACGATCGCCGAACCCAGCGCACAGATTCCATGAGCACCATCGAACTCATCGCGGCCGTGATCTTCGCGATCGCGCTGCTCCACACCTTTTCGGTCAAGTTCTTCGAGCGGCTGGCCCATCGGAGTCCGCGCCATGCCGGGCTGTTTCATCTGCTGGGCGAGATCGAGGTGGTGTTCGGGTTCTGGGCCTTCGTGCTGATCGGCTTCATGGCACTCGTGGAGGGCAGCCAGCAAGCCATCGACTATGCCGAGTCGCGCCAGTACGCCGAACCGCTGTTCGTGTTCGTCATCATGGTGGTGGCGGCATCGCGCCCCGTGCTGGAAGCCATCCAGGCGCTCGTCGAGGGCCTGGCCCGGCTGGCGCCGCTGCGCACGGCCGTGGCGCGTGTCTGGATGTGCCTGGCGGTGGTGCCGCTGATCGGCTCGCTGATCACCGAGCCGGCGGCGATGACGCTGGCCGCGCTGATGCTCGCGCCGCTGGTGTTCCGCGCGGGCATGCCCGAATGGCTGAAGTACGGTGCGCTGGGCGTGCTGTTCGTCAACGTGTCGGTCGGTGGCACGCTGACCTCGTTCGCCGCACCGCCGGTGCTGATGGTGGCCGCCACCTGGAACTGGGACAGCGCGCACATGGCCAGCCAGTTCGGCTGGAAGGCGGCCATCGCCGTCGTCATCAACGCGACCGCTGTGACCGCGCTGCTGAGCCGGCACCTGACCGAGCCTGAACGGCCCGCTGCGGATGCCGAGGACTCTCGAATCCCGCCGCTGGTCAGCGCGATCCACCTCGTGGTGCTCTCGCTCGTGGTCACCTTCGCGCACCACCCGGTGATTTTCCTGGGGGTGTTCATGCTGTTCCTGGGCTTCACGCAGGCCTATGCGCGGCATCAGAGCCCGCTGATCCTGAAGGAAGCCTTGCTCGTGGGATTTTTCCTGGCGGGGCTGGTTGTGCTCGGTGGCATGCAGCAGTGGTGGCTGCAGCCGATCGTTTCCAGCCTGGAGCCGACGGCGCTCTTCTTCGGTGCGCTCGGGCTCACCGCCATCACCGACAACGCGGCGCTCACGTACCTGGGGTCGCTGATCGCCGGCATGTCGGAGCAGGCCAAGTACATGCTCGTGGCGGGGGCGGTGGCAGGCGGCGGACTGACGGTGATCGCGAACGCGCCGAACCCGGCGGGCGTCACGCTGCTCAAGCAGGGCTTCGAGGATCAGTCCATCGGCGCCGGCGGGTTGCTGCTGGGGGCGCTGTTGCCGACTGTCGTCGCTGCGGTGATGTTCCTGGTCTGAATGCCTGCTCTTCGGCCGGACGAACGGGCCTGTCCACGGATCCCTGTTCCGGGAAATCGATCGGGAGTGCCGCGACACAATGCACGGGGTCGCTGACGTTGTGTAAGGGCCGATCATTTCGTCCGACTCATTCAGGCACGTGCCGGGACGTCCGGCCACCGCAGTCGATCCACACTCAATTCAGGAGATCCCCATGAACCACCGCCTCATCGCTTCGTCCGCCCTGGCTTCCGTGCTCGCGCTCGGCATGCTGTCGACCGCCTCCGCCGCCGATGCGCCGGCCAAGGAAAAATGCTTCGGCATCGCCAAGGCCGGCGCCAACGATTGCGCCAACTTGTCGGGCACGCACTCGTGCGCCGGCCAGTCCAAGGCCGACAACGGCGCAGATGAGTGGAAGTACGTGGCCAAAGGCACCTGCGCGTCGCTCGGCGGCAAGTCTGCCGACGACGCCAAGAAGGCCATGACCATGATGAAGAAGTAAGAGCGAGCCACTCGCTCGCTCGGACCCCGGTCCTCCTTCGTGCCTGTGGCCGCATCCCCGGTTCGCCGCGAACTCGCGGGGATCGGGTTGCGTCAGCCGCATTACGCGCAGGTGATCGAGGACCCGCCCGCCATCGGTTTCGTCGAGGTTCACTCCGAGAACTTCTACGCCGATGGCGGTGCCGCTCTGGCGGTGCTGGGCGAGGCCCGCGCGCGTTACCCGGTCAGCCTGCATGGCGTCGGCCTGGCGCTGGGCTCGGCAGCCGGCATCGACCCCTGGCATCTCGACCGCCTCGATCGCCTGGTGCGTCGCATCGAGCCGGCCTTCGTGTCCGACCACGCCTGCTTCGCTCGCGCTGCGCTTGAGGTCGGCGGCGCGGTGGTGCATGCCAACGACCTGCTGCCGATCGCCTTCACCGACGCCTCGCTGGCCATCCTCTGCGACAACGTCGGTCGGGTGCAGGATCGCCTGCAACGGACGTTGCTGGTCGAGAACCTGTCGGCCTATCTGTCCTTCGATGACAACACGCTGACCGAGGCCGACTTCCTTGCGGCACTGTGCCGTCGCACCGGCTGCGGTCTGCTGCTCGATGTCAACAACCTGATGGTCAATGCGCTGAACGATCGGGTGGCCGATCCGCTCGCGCATGGCCGTGCGTTCATCGATTCGCTGCCACGCGGCATCGTCGGCGAGATTCACCTCGCGGGCTATTGCGAGACCCCGGACATCGTCATCGACGACCACGGCAGCGTGGTGCGGCCCGCCGTCTGGACGCTGTACGAGCACGCCTTGCAACGCTTCGGCGCGGTCCCGACGCTTGTCGAATGGGACACCGATGTGCCGGCGCTGGACGTGCTGCTCGGACAAGCACGGCAAGCCACCGAGCGCCTGGCGCGGGTGCCCCGATGAGCCTCGGCGCGAAACCATCAGCCCCGGTTGCAGCGGTGACGGCGGAAGCCGAACGCCAGCTGTCGTTGCTGGCGGCTTTGTGGTCCACCGATGCGGCTGCCGCCGCGAGCAACCTGCCGTGTCGCGAGGGGCCGGTGTCCGTGGCTCGCGGATTGAGTGCCTACCGCACCAACGCCGGAGCGAATGCGGCCCGTGCACTGGAGGCCGCGTACCCGACGGTGCAGGCGTTGATCGGTGCCGATGATTTCCGGCGGCTGGCGCAGGATCACTGGTTGCAGGCCGCGTCGGGCCGGGGTGACCTGGCCGAGTGGGGTGGGGCGCTGGGCTGTTGGCTGGACACCCATCCGGCCCTGGTCGACTGGCCCTATCTCGGCGACTGCGCCCGCCTCGACTGGGCGGTTCACCGGTGCGAGTGCGCGGCCGACGCGGTGCTCGATGCCGATTCGATCGCCCGCCTCGGTGACACCGACCCGCAGCGCCTGCACGTCGAGTTGCGCCCCGGCGTGGCGGTGCTGCGTTCGCGCTGGCCGGTGGCGATGCTGCACGAGGCACATCGGCAGGCCGACCTGCCGTCGGCGCTGGCTTCGGTGCGCGATGCACTGGCGCTCGGCGTCGGTGAGACGGCTCTGGTCGCGCGGGCGGTGGGCGGCTGGCGCGCGCAGGTGCATCGGATCGATGCCGTGACCGCAACATGGACCGAACACCTGCTCGCCGGAGCCTCACTGACCGAGGCGCTGAGCGCGGTCGGTGATCCGACCGAAGTAACGGAAGGTGCCGTCTTCGACCTGGCCACCTGGCTCGCCTGCGCACTTCGCGAGGGCTGGCTGAAAGGAATCCGCGTCGACCCCGACTGATCCGAAGTCCCTTTGGAGAATCACCATGAATCAGCCTCACTCTGCCTCGATCGGGTCCCGCCTGTGGACGCTCGGCGAGACCGTCGTCCGCGGCCTGAATGCGCTTCAGCCGGCCGCCCAGCTGGCTGCGCGCTGGTTCATCGCCGGCGTTTTCTTTCGTTCCGGTCTGACCAAGATTGCCGACTGGGAAACCACCGTCGCGCTGTTCACCGACGAATACCATGTGCCACTGCTCAGCCCCGAGATAGCCGCTGCGCTGGGCACCAGCGCCGAACTGGCCTTGCCGGTGCTGATCCTGTTCGGCTTCGCCGGACGGTTCGCAGCCGCCGGCTTGTTCATCCTCAACATCGTCGCTGTCATCAGCGTCGAGGACATGCCGATCCCGGCGCTGCAGCAACACATCTTCTGGGGCAGCGTGCTGATCGGCCTGTTGCTGTGGGGGCCCGGTCGCTGGTCGGTGGACCGCTTCATCTGGCCGTGGTTGCGCGAGCGGGTGGTCGGGGTTTCCTCACCCGCATCGGCTTCCGAAGCAGATCGCACATCGCCGCGCCGCATCTGAATGGCGTTTGCTTCCGTATGTGAGGCCAGGGTGGTGTAAGGACCTTGAATCGGCGCCGACAGAGGTGGGTGCTTGGGATTCAGGCCCACGCCGCCCACAACCTGCAATGTCTGCAGGTGCCAACCCACCATCCACAGGAGTTCTCCATGTTCAATGCTTCCAAAGGTTTCCAAATCGCTTCCGCCGCTGCCGCCCTGGCGCTGTCTGCCACCGCATTCGCCGCCGACGCACCTGCCGGCAGCTCGGGCAAGGCCATTGCCGCCAGCGACAAGGTTCACTGCTACGGCGTCCACAGCTGCAAGGGCAACTCGGACTGCAAGACCAGCGAGAACTCGTGCAAGGGCCAGAACGGCTGCAAGGGCCATGGCTTCAAGGGCATGGCTGCGGCCGAGTGCCTGAAGTCCGGCGGCACCATCGGCGATCTGTGATCGTCGGCTGATTCCATGGGCGCTGCGCAGTCTCGGGTCATGAACCCCGGTTTCGGCCTGGGTCTGCGCACCCAGCACTATCCCGATTTCATCGAGTCACCCCAGCGCGTCGACTGGCTCGAAATCCTGTCCGACAACTACCTGGTGCCCGGCGGCAAGCCGCTGGCGATGCTGGACGCGATTCGTGCCCACTATCCCGTCGTGATGCACGGCGTGGCGCTGTCGATCGGTGCCGCCGACGGTCCCGATCGTGCCTACCTCGACGCCCTGGCAGCGCTGGCGCGCCGCGTCGAGCCGCTGTGGATCTCCGATCACCTGTGCTGGACCGGCGTGCACGGTCGCGTGCTGCACGACCTGTATCCGCTGCCGTACAACGATGCCGCGCTGGATGTCGTGGTGCGCAACGTGCACATCGCGCAGGAGGTCCTCCAGCGTCCGCTGGTGCTTGAGAACGTCTCCAGCTACGTGAGCTTTCGGGCGTCGGAGATGACCGAGTGGGAGTTCATCACCGAGGTTTGCCAACGCACCGGCTGCCGCCTGCTGCTCGACGTGAACAACATCTACGTCAGCAGCGTCAACCCCGGCTTCGACGCCCGTGCCTTCCTGCGCGGCATCCCGGCCGACCGGGTGCAGCAGATCCACCTGGCCGGCCATTCCGATCACGGCGATCACATCGTCGACACGCACGATCACCCGGTGGCCGATCCGGTGTGGGCGCTGTATGCCGAGGCGCTGGCGCGGGTCGGCCCGGTGGCGACGATGATCGAGCGCGACGACCACATCCCGCCGCTGGCCGAACTGGTCGCCGAACTCGACCACGCGAGGTCGATTCATGCGAAGGCGTTGGCACCTGCCACCCCTGAACGGGTCAGGAGCCCCGCGTGAGCTTGTCGCTGCTGTCGGTGCAACTGCAATTTCAGCAGCACATGCTGGGTGTCGGCGACGCCTTGCCGCTGATCGCGGGCGATCCCGAACGACAGCAGCTGGGCCTGCGCATCTACGCCCATGCGTACCGGCAACGGCTGCTCGACACGCTGATCGATTCGTACGAGAAGACGCTCGCGGTGATGGGCGAGGCTGCCTTCGAGTCGGCCGCGCTGGCGTACATCGCGGTGCACCCGCCGACGACCCGCAGCCTGCGCTGGTACGGCGATGGTTTCGATGCGCATCTTGCGGCGGGCGGTGCTGATCTCCCGGCGTCGAGCGCATGGGCCGAACTCGCCAGTCTCGACTGGGCGCTGCGTGGCGCATTCGACGGACCCGACTCGGCGGTGCTCGACGCGAGCGCGTTCGCCGAACTGCCTCCCGAGGCCTGGGCCACGCTGAGCCTCGTGCCGGTGCCGACGACGCAACTGCTGACGTTGCGGCACAACACAGTGGCGGTGTGGCAGGCGCTCGATGACGACCAGCCACCGCCCGATCTGCAGGCGTCGGAAATGGACGTCGTCTGGGTCGTTTGGCGCAAGGGTCATCAACCGCATTTCCGGTCGCTGCATCGGGCCGAGGCGACGCTGCTGCGGGCCATGCTGGACGGGGCACCCTTCGCGGCGGCCTGCAGCCAGGCCGAGGCCGCCGTCGGTGAAGAGCGAGTCGGCGATGGCCGAACCGACGATGACATGTCGATGCTGATCGGCGGCTTCATGCGGCAGTGGCTCGAAGACGGTCTGCTTGCCCGAATCCTTCTGTAAGGGCGTTGGGGGGCGCTTCGCTCAAGATCCCGGCCCGCAAGCCGATACGCCAGAGAGTGGCACGTCTTCCATCCCGGAGCGCGTCCGTCCTCTGGAGCGGTGTATGAGCCTGTTTGACAACCCGGTGGGAAGAGCGCTGTTGTGGCCCGGCATGAAGCTGATGCGGGTGTTGCGGTTCCCGGCGAAGGTTGCTGTGATCTCGGTGGTGATGGTCGTGCCGCTGACCTGGCTGACCGCCAGCGCGTTGCTGTCGTCCCACGAGTCCCTGGAATCGACGCGTCGCGAAGCCCGCGGCAACCCGTTGCTCGGCTTGAGCTTCGATGTGATCGCCCAGACCCAGATGCATCGCGGCCTCGTCAATCGAGCGCTGGCGGGTGACACGTCCGTCCATGCAGACCTGACCCAGACCCGTGCGGCATTGAAGGCCGCGATCGGCGCCCTGCAATCGGCGCTCATCCTGAACCCCGAGTTCGATCTCATTCCCGATTGGCAGCCGACCCGGCGTGTCCTCGATCGTCTGGCCGAGGGCGAGGTGCCGGCCCAGGCCGCAGAGAGCTTCAGCCTGCACACCCAGCAGGTCGATGCCATGCGGCATTTCGTGTCGCGAGCCGCTGAGGAAACCGGGCTGCTGCTCGATCCCGAAGGCGCCCCGTTTCATCTGATGCACCTGGCCGTCGAGCCGCTGGTGGTGTGGACCGAGTCGCTGGGCCAGATGCGTGGCCGGGGCGTTGCGCTGCTGCGCACCGGTGAGGCCAGCGCCGCCGAGCGCGCCGAGATCATTGCGCAGGCTCGCGTGCTGAACCATGCGCTCGTGTCTGCCGAAGACATCGGCGCGGCCCTCAAGCGCACCGGCGAGGCGCCTCCGAAGGAACTGGCCCTGGCCTTGTCGGCCTCGCGCGACTATGCGCAACGCGCCGAGGCGGCTTTCTCTGCCCCGAAGCTCTCCGGCGACCCGGTGGCCTACTTCGATGCCGGCACAGCGGCGATCGGCCAGGCGCTCTCCATCGGCCGGGGAACCACGCAGCGCCTGCAGTCGCTGCTCGACGAACGGGCCGCTCGCCTGCAGGCGACGTGGTTCATCCAGCTGGCCTTGGGCGTGGGCACCTTGCTCGGCGTCGCCTACCTGACGTTCGTCTACTTCCGCACCTCGTTTGGCGCCATCCGCGTGCTTCAGGGCTCGGTGACGCAGCTGGCCGCCGGAGATTTCGCCACCCATGTGCGATTGCGGCGCACCGACGAGCTGGTCGTGATCGGCGATTCGCTCGACACCATGACCGGTCGCCTGTCCGAGATGGTGGCCGATGTCCGCAGCAATTCGTCGATGGTCGCGCTCGCTGGCTTCAGCCTCGCCAATGACACCAAGGCGCTGTCCGAGCGCACCGAAGCCCAGGCCTCGAGTCTGGAGCAGACCACGGCCAGCGTGCAGGAATTGAGCGCGGCGGTTCGCAAAAATGCGCAGGGCGCCGAAGCCGCCAGCGGCGTGGCCGCGCGGGTCCAGGCGATCGCCGAAAGCGGCGGCAGCGCGATCCAGTCGGCGGTGTCAGCGATGCAGGACATCCAGACCAGTTCGAGCCGGGTGCAGGAGATCGTCGGCGTGATCGAAAGCATCTCGTTCCAGACCAACATCCTGGCGCTGAACGCCGCTGTCGAAGCCGCCCGCGCAGGCGAGCAGGGCCGGGGCTTCGCCGTCGTGGCGGCCGAAGTGCGTTCGCTGGCGCAGCGCAGCTCGGAATCGGCGCGCGAGATCAAGTCGCTGATCGCCGCGTCGGCCGGTCATGTGGACACCGGCGTCGCGCAGATTGGCAGCGCAAGCAACACCTTTGCCGAGATCGTGCAGGGCATCCGCGAGGTGGCCACCCGGGTTCACGAGATCAAGACCAGCACCGCAGAGCAGAGCAGCGGCCTTGATCACATCGCACAGGCCGTGCAGCACATCGACGAAATCACGCAGCGCAACGCGCAGATGGTCGAGTCGGCGCTGCACAGCTCGTCGCAGCTCAGCGCGCGTGCCGAGCGCTTGAGCTCGGCCGTGTCGAACTTCAAGCTGCGCCAGGGCAGCGCCGACGAAGCGCTGTCGCTGGTTCGCAAGGCGGTCGAGATGTATCGCCGCAACGGACCCGCTGCGCTGGCTCAGATCACCCATGCGGCCAGCGGCCTCAGCGATCGCGACATGTACGTGTTTGCCTTCGACCGCAGCGGCATCTACCGCGCCTTTGCCGGCAAGACCGAGAAGGTCGGCACCTCGGTGCGCGCGGTGCCTGGTGTCGACGGTGGCAAGCTGATCAAGGACGCCTTCGATCAGGCGGCGCTCGGCGGCGGCTGGGTGGACTATCAGTTCGCGAACCCGCAGACCAAGGCGACCGATCTAAAGACGTCGTATGTCGAAGCCGTCACGCCCGATCTGGTGATCGGCTGCGGCGTGTACAAGTCACGCGGCGCATCCCAGGGCGCGCTGGCGATCAACCTGCCGCTGACAGGCATCCGTGAGCAGCAGCGCATCAAGCTGGCCGCCGTGCAGGCACTCACCGCATCGTGAGTGGGCATTCCGCGATTCATCTTCGACAGGACTGCGGCGACCTCTTCAGCGCAGCTGTTCAGTCGGTGTAGGCACCCGTCAATTGAGCGTGGGAGATGCCTTCGAACTCGAGGCCGGCGTACCGCACGCCGAGCGCTGCGGTGCAGAGGGGCTGACCTGCTGGGTGGCGCGTCGGAACCGGGACGGATCGACGGGCCCGTGATTCGATACGGGTGGGTCTTTCAGGCGTAGACGTCCAAGAACGTGCCCAGGCCCGTCAGGTCAGGACCTCGCGCCGGACGCGGCGAATCGCTGGTTGCGGAGTCCGAAGAGGCAGCCTCGGTGGGTTTCGTGGAGCGAGCGGTTCGGTTCGAGGCGGAAGCGTCTTCGGATTCACGCATCTTCTCCTTGATCGTGTCGATCTTGGACGCGATCTCCTCGATCTTTGCCTTGCCTTCGGGCGTCTTGGCCGAGACGCAATGCACCCAATCGGACAGCTGGCTCTGGCACTTCGCCAGGTCGGCGTCCAGGTTGGCCGGCCGGGCCGATTTATCGCCTCCGGTGGCGTGGGATCTTGCGGTTGCTGAAATGACGCTGCTCATCCACCGTTCTCCCTCGGTCGACCCACCCGATTTGCACCAGGCGGTGCATCAAACCCGTCATTTCGACGGACGCTGCGCTTTCTTGAAAGATGTTTGCGAGGCGCGGCTACCGTGGGCGCCGCCCAGCCTCGAACAGGCTGCGGTGGCAGCGGCTGCGAGCGCTCAGCCGGGGTGGTGTTGCGCGCGATCGCTCGCCGGTGCGGCTGCGGTGGCTGCCTCTGATCGGGGGTAGCGCCGCGTCGCCGGTCCGGCTTTCATGACCTGTCCCGGCACCGCGTGCCCGACGATGTCCGGCAGGCTGCGCGCCAGCGTCAGCAGACGTTCCAGATCGACGCCGGTCGGGCGGCCCATGGCCTCGAACATGTGCACCAGGTCCTCGGTGCAGACGTTGCCGCTGGCGCCCGGCGCGAACGGGCATCCGCCCAGGCCGCCCAGAGAAGCGTCGAAGTGGATCACGCCCACGTCGAGCGCCGCCAGGGCGTTGGCGAGCCCCATCGCGCGGGTGTCGTGGAAGTGCGCGGTGAACGTGACCTGGGGCCAGCGGGCGATCACCGCACCGAACAGCCGTCGCACCTGGGCCGGATTGGCCATGCCGGTGGTGTCGCACAGCGCGACGCGGCTGATGCCGAGATCGACGAAGCGCTGCACCAGACCGAGCACCTGCGAATCCGGCACCTCGCCGTCGAATGGGCAGCCGAAGGCGGTCGACAGCGACGCGTTGATCTGCGCCTGACCTGCGACCGTGCCGACGATGTCGGCGAATTGCGCGAGCGACTGCTGCATGGTCATGCGCAGGTTGGCCAGGTTGTGCGACGGGCTGGCCGACATCACCAGATTCAGTTCGTCCACCTGACAAGCCAGCGCGCGCTGCGCACCACGCACATTGGGCACCAGCGCGGCGTATTCGATACCGGGGACGCGGTCGATGCGGCGCATCACCTCCTCGGCATCGGCCAGCGCCGGGATGGCTCTGGGCGACGAGAACGATGTGACTTCGATCTTCGACAGTCCGGTTCGACTCAGTGCATTGATCAGTTCGACCTTGCGGTCGGTGAGAACGAAGATCGGCTCGCTCTGGAAGCCGTCGCGCATGCAGACCTCGTGGATGCGCAGGGGACGCAGCAGCGAGGCATCAGGCGGGTCGGGTTTCGTGAGGGCGCTCATCGGCTTGATTTTGCCGCCGCCTCGCCCGGCCCGGCACGCGTGCCTGCTGGGTGCAAGGCATCCTGCAATCAGGGACAAACCCTCTCAAACCGTTTTTGACGGCTGTTACCGTCGTGCATGGCTCGGCTGCGGCTGCATCCAACGCCCGGCAGGTCGTCTTTGTGCGCGGTGTCCCGGCGCGATGGAAAGGTTGGATAACCATGGACTTTCTCACGTCATTTTTCGGTCGCAGCGGCTACCTGCCGCACGGCTACTGTTTCACCTGGTCTCCCAACCTGCTGTGGAGCATGGTGGGCGCCGACGGGGTCATCGCGCTCGCTTATTTCTCGATCCCGGTGGCGATGATGAGTTTCGTCCGCAAGCGCAAGGACTTCTCCCTGAACGGGGTTGCGTGGCTGTTCATCGCCTTCATCTTTGCCTGCGGCGTCACCCACGTGATGGACATCTGGACCATCTGGCGACCGGATTACGGCCTGCAGGCGCTGACCAAGAGCGTCACCGCCGGGATCTCGATGGTGACGGCGGTCGCGCTGTGGCCGCTGATCCCGAAGCTGCTCCGGATTCCATCGGTCAATCAGCTGCAATCGGTGATCGGCTCGCTCGAAGCCGAGATCGGGAAGCGACGCAGTGCCGAAGAGCAACTGGTCGAGATTCAGCAGAGCCTGGCGGTGACGCTCGCCAGCATCGGCGCGGGATTCATCGCGACCGACCGCGAAGGCCGCGTGACCCGAATGAATGCCATCGCGGAGCAAATCACCGGCTGGCCTCAGGCCGAGGCGCGGGGGCGATCCTTGTGGAGCGTGTTCGACCGGGAGGGCCGCCCGTCCGCCTTCCTGTCGCGAAACCCGGTCGACGTGATGACCGAGCAGGGCGTGACCATCGACACGGTGCACCGCGTCGTCTCCATCTCGCGTGACGGCACGCGTACGCCACTGGAGGTGAAGTCCGCGCTGACGCATGACGACGATGGCTCGGTGCTGGGCCTGGCGATGGTGTTGCGGGACCTCTCCGCCACGATCCGCGCCGAGGCCGAGTCGAATCGGCTGGCGGCCATCGTGGAGTCGTCCAACGACGCGATCGTCGGCAAGACGCTCGACGGCCGCATCACGAGCTGGAACAGCGCAGCACAGGAGATGTTCGGCTACAGCGCCAAGGAAGCGATCGGAAGGTCGGTGCAGATGCTGATCCCGGAAGACTGCGCTTCCGAGGAGATGCGCATCGTGGCGAACCTCGTGAACGGCGAGCGCATGCCCCAGTTCGATACCGTGCGCCTGGCCAAGGACGGCCGGCGCATCGACGTGTCGATCACGGTATCGCCGATCCGGGACGGTGACGGGTGCATCGTCGGCGCCTCGAAGATCGCCCGCGACGTGACCAGCCAGCGACGTGCGGAGGCTGCGCTGCGCGACAGCGAGGCGCGGCTTCGGTTCACGCTGGATTCGGCAGCAATCGGCGACTGGGACCTGGACCTGTTGACGGGTGTGGTGAAGCGTTCGCTGCGGCACGACCGCTGCTTCGGCTACGACGAGCCCTTGCCGGCCTGGACGTTCAACACCTTCATCGAGCACGTGCATGCCGAGGATCGCGATGAAGTCGCGCACAGCCTGCATGTCGCGATCACCGATTGCCAGCCCTGGCATGTCCAGTGCCGGGTGATCTGGCCCGACGGGGGCGTTCACTGGATCAGTGCCCACGGCAAGGTGCAGGCCCAAGAAGGGCAACCGGTGCGGATGCTCGGCATCGTCACCGAGATCACGCAGCAGAGGCTGGCCGAAGACATCCGGCTGAAGGCACAGCGACTGGAAGCCGAAAATCGGCAGATCCAGGAAGCAAACCGACTCAAGAGCCGCTTCCTGGCCAACATGTCGCACGAACTGCGCACCCCGCTCAATGCGGTGATCGGCTTCGCGGACCTGCTGCAGAGGGGCGCTGTGCCCGCAGGCTCACCCAAGTACGCAGAGTTCCTGGGGCACATCTCGAACAGCGGGCGCCACCTGCTGCAACTCATCAACGACGTTCTCGATCTGTCGAAGGTCGAGTCGGGCAAGTTCGAGTTCTTCCCCGAGCCGGTTCAGTTGCCGACGCTGCTGAAGGACGTTTCGGATGTGCTGCTCACCGCCACGCAACGCAAGCAGATCGTCATCGGCATTCACATCGAGCCGGGTCTGACGGACCTGATGCTCGACACGGCGCGCCTGAAGCAGGTGCTCTACAACTACCTGTCGAACGCGATCAAGTTCACGCCGCCGGGTGGCTGCGTCACCGTGCGTGCATCGGCGCAGGGTGCGAAGCATTTCCGCATCGAGGTCGAGGACACCGGCATCGGCATTTCACCGACGGACCTGTCGCGCCTCTTTGTCGAGTTTCAGCAGCTCGATGCGGGATACAGCAAGCAGCACCAGGGCACGGGGCTCGGTCTTGCCTTGACGCGCCGGCTGGTGGAGGCGCAGGGCGGCCAGGTCGGCGTGCACAGCACGGTCGGTGTGGGCAGTGTCTTCCACGTGGTGCTGAACCGCGTGCATGGGACGGATTCGCAAGCGGCTGAACGGGCGTCCGCCGAAGACTCTCCGGTGCAACCCGGTCGCATTCTGGTGATCGAGGGCAGTTTGCACGGGGTCGAACGGATGACGCGGGTGCTCTCCGAGGCCGGATTCGAGGTGGATGCTGCCTCCACGGGCGGGCAGGCCTTGATCAGCGCCCGCGCGACGCCGTATCACGCGATCACGCTCGGCCTGGTGCTGCCCGACCAGCGTGGCTTGGAACTGCTCCACGGTATCCGCAGGGACGGCGCGAGCCGCGAGTCTCCGGTGATGGGCATGTCGATGCTGGCAGACGGCGAACAGTCCGCGACCTTCGCGATTGCCGACCTGCTGTGCAAGCCGATACGCAGCGAAGAAATCCTGTTGGCGATGTCCCGGTTCAGATCGGGTGAGGCGGGTCGCATCAAGGTGATGGTGGTCGATGACGATCCGCTGGCGCTCGATCTGATGCATGCCATGCTGAAGAGCATCGGCATCGACGCGGTGTGCATGCTCGACGGTCGGGAGGCGTTGCGCGACATCGAGTTTCATCGGCCCGACGCCATCATCCTCGACCTGATGATGCCGGGGTTTGATGGCTTCGAGGTGCTGGATGCCTTGCAAAGGATGCCGGTCTGGCGGGACGTTCCGGTGTTCATCTGGAGCAGCATGATCCTCACCGACGCGGAGTACGACACCCTGGCGGCCTCGGCGCGCGCAGTCCTGAGCAAGGGAGGCGGCGGGATGTCCTTCCTGCTGGACAGCATTCGGCGGCGTCTGTCCGCGGCTTCGACGTTGACGGCAGGCGGTCAGACATGAGTGCGCCGCGGGTGCTGGTGGTCGACGACAACCTGATGAACATCGAACTGGTGAAGTTCGTGCTCGGCGAAGACGGCTTCCTGGTCGACACGGCGCTCGATGCCAGCGAAGCGCTGGTTCGCATCGCGAGCTTTCAGCCCGAGCTGATCCTGATGGACATCCAGCTGCCCGGCATGGACGGTCTGGAGCTGACACGCATGCTCAAGGCCGACCCCGCGCTGAAGCACATCGTCGTATTGGCCTTCACTGCCTATGCCATGCGAGGGGACGAAGCCAGGATGCGCGCCGCCGGTTGCGACGGCTACCTTTCCAAGCCGATCGACGTCTCGACGTTCGCCGCCAGCGTTCGCGCGAGTCTCGCGGCAGGCTGAGCCGCGGGCTAACGCTGGCCGAAGCTGGCGGCCTGGAACAGATCCTTGAATTCACGCGGCTGCGAGCGCCAGTACTGCGGCGGTGCAAAGACCTTGGCGCCCAGCCTGGCGGCGGCGTGCCAGGGCCACCGAGGGTCGTACAGCATCGCGCGAGCCAGGCCGACCGCGTCGGCCTGACCGCCGGCGATGATGGCTTCGGCCTGCTCGGGTTCGGTGATCAGGCCCACCGCGATCGTCGGGAGGCCCACGTCGGCCTTGATGCGCTGTGCGTACGGGACCTGGTAGCCCGCCGCCAGCGGGATCGCCTGCGCCGGCGACACGCCGCCGGTGCTCACGTGGATCGCTGCACAGTCGCGTGCCTTCAAGGCGTAGGACAGCGCAACCGAGCCGTCGATGTCCCAGCCACCGGGCACCCAGTCGGTCGCCGAGATGCGGGCCCACACCGGCTTGTCGGCCGGAAAGGCCGCGCGCACGGCCTCGAACACTTCCAGCGGAAAGCGCATGCGGTTTTCGAGGCTGCCGCCGTACTCGTCCTGCCGCTGGTTGGCCAATGGCGACAGGAACTGGTGCAGCAGGTAGCCATGCGCTGCGTGCAGTTCGATGCCGTCGAAGCCGAGCCGGGCCGCGCGGCGCGTGGTGGCCACGAAGTCATCACGCACCTTGGCGAGCCCGGCGCGATCGAGCGCCACCGGAGCCGCTTCCGACGCCGAATGCGGCAGCGTCGACGACGACACCGTCTGCCATCCCCGTGCTTCGTCGGGGCGAATCTGCGTGCCGCCGTTCCAGGGTTCCTGGCTTGATGCCTTGCGGCCGGCGTGAGCAATCTGCATCGCGAGGGCGATCGGCGAATGGGCACGCACGGCACCCAGAACGCGGGACAGAGCGGCTTCGTTGGCATCCGAATACAAGCCGAGGTCCTGCGGAGAAATGCGACCCTCGGGCGACACCGCAGTGGCCTCCACGATCAGCAGCCCGGCGCCGGACAGCGCGAGGTGGCCGAGGTGGATCGTGTGCCAGTCGGTCGCACAACCGTCGGTAGCCGAGTACTGGCACATCGGTGCGATGACGATGCGGTTGGCGAGTTCGAGCGGTCCCAGCCGCCACGGGGTGAAGAGTTGACTCATGTCGATTTTTTCGAGGTCGATGGAACGGGCAGCGGCACCATCACGGGCTGACCCGGTGTCGTGCAGCCGGCGTCGCAGCAGCGGCCGGGCTGGCGGTTTTTCGTGATGGCGCGCGTTTCTTCGTGCTTCTCTGGTGTCAGAACGCCGCGGTCGAGCAAGCGCTCGACCAGATCGACCTTGCTGCCGACGGGGTAGTTGCGCCAGATCTCCTGTTTCATCGCAGCCGGCGACCCGCCGCCGTGCAGGCTGATCACCGAATACCAGCCGCCCTGGTACGACGCGGTCAGGTCCTCGATGAAGCGGGCCACTTCGATGCGCTTGTCGTAGGGCACGGCCGGGTTGGCGCGCAGCACTTCGGCCAGCGTGGCGGCGGTCGCGGGGTTGTGATCCTCGTCGGGGCCGGGCAGGGCGACGATCAGGCCGCCGGACACCTCGTGGGCCAATCGATGCATGTCGTAGATCTGCGTCGACAGCAGCAGCTTGCCGATGTTGGCGAACACAGGCTCGGGCATGAAGCCGCCGCTGTGCTCGTCGGGCGCGCCGTAGACGCTGGCTGCCACGCCGCAGGCGAAGAAGCCTTCGGTGATCTTGATCAGCTCGACCATCGGGTCGCGCAGGCTGGCTTTCTCTCCGGGGTCGAAGCCGTTGGCTTCGCACATCAGTGCGCCGGCACCGATCAGCAGGTCGCCGAATCCAGCGCGCGCGCCGATGCAGCTGTGGCGGTGGTGCGTTGCGTAGTGGTGGGTCAATGTGTCGGTGTGTTCCCACTCGCCGGCATAGAACACCCGCTCCCAGGGTACGAACACCTGATTGAAGATCACGACGCCGGTCGATTGTCCGTAGCGCCGCGAGAACAACGGCGAGCCATGCTCGACCTTCTCGCCCGGGCGGCCGGCCGGCCGCGCGACGATGGTGATGCCCTTCGCGTCGACCGGCACCGCGCAGCAGACCGCGAATTCGGCATCTTCCACACCCATGTTGCGACATGGCATCACGAGGAACTCGTGCACGTAAGGCGCGCCGGTGACGATGGCCTTGGTTCCCGAGATCACGATGCCCCGGGCGTTGCGTTCGACGACGTGGACGTAGGTGTCGGGGTTGGCCTGCTCGTGCGGCCGGCGCGAGCGGTCGCCCTTGGCGTCGGTCATCGCGATGCCGAGCGAGAGGTCTTCGTCCTGAACGCGCTCCAGGTAGGCGGCGAACCGGGCGCGATGTTCGGTGCTGCCGTGGGCGTCGTCGAGGCGCGCACTGACCTGGCTGATCGCGTTGAGCGCATCGTGCGCCAGGTAACGCTGCGCGCAGCCCGTCTCCTGGCACAGCAGCCGCACCGCCTCGAGCTTGTTGAGCAGGTCACCGGCCGACTCGTTGATGTGCAGCATGCGGTTCACCCGCTTGCCGCGGCTGCTCTGCACTGCCGTCATCAATGGGGCCATCGCCGGGTCGTGTGCGAAGTCGTAGGTGACGCCGAGCGCATTGACGCCCGGCTGCAGACTGGGCTCGTCTGCGACACAGTCGATCAACCGGCCGTCGACGTAAACGGTGGGCCGATAGCGACGCAGCGACTCGCGGTAGTCGGCGGCGGTCATCAGGTGGGTGGTGGTCATCGGTGGTTCCATGAAAGGAGCTTGCCGGCACGAGCGTCTGGGTCAGTCGTCTCCCATGAACTCTAGTCGATCGGCATGCTGACTTTGAACGGTGTTCAATTATTCGATCAACCATACAATTCGAGGATGTCCAAGCCAAACCAGCCGCTGCGTGCAGACCCCGCAGGGACCTCGGATGCGGTCCCTGCCGATGCTCGAGTCGTACGCAAGCAAGCTGTCACCGATGTCCGGCGCGCGATGGTGCTGGCGGCCGCGCGGTCTGCCTTTCTCGAACTGGGCCTCGAAGGCGCCAGCCTGCGCGAGATCGCCAAACGCGCTGGCTACACGCCCGGTGCGATCTACAGCTATTTCTCGAGCAAGGAAGAGGTCTACGGCGCGCTGCTCGGCGAGTCGCTGGAGCGCCTGAACGCGCATGTCGGCGCGGCCGAGCCTGCTTTGGTTTCCGGTCACGGTGCTGCTGCGCGATCGCGTGCGGCGCAAGCCACGCTGCGCGCCAAGGCGACTGCCTTCTTCGACTTCTATCGCGAGAGCCCACGCGATCTCGATCTGGGCTTCTACCTGTTCCACGGCATGCAGCCGCGCGGGCTGACGCCGGTGCTCAACGAGCAGCTCAATGCCCGTCTGCGTGACGCGTTGGCGCCGACGCAACAGGCGCTGGTCGAGCTCGGGGTTGATGCCGGGGCGGCGCAGTCCGAAGTGACGGCGCTGTTCGCGCACATCGTCGGCCTGCTGCTGCTCAGCCACACGGGTCGCATCCGCATGTTCCGCCAGGAATCGCAGGCGCTGTTCGATCGCTACCTGGACGAACTGCTGGCAAGGTGTGCCCCGCGCCGTGTCCGACGCACAGCGCATTGAAAAAATAGGACGCTGCCCGATCGGTGCTGGCCCGGGCGCTTCAAGCCAGCACTGAAGCGGCTGAAGCAGTCAGCATCCCTCCGGATTGATCGGATCTCGCTGCCATGGCTAAATGACGGCGTGATGACAAACGACGTTTTCTCCTGGTGGTTCTTCCTGTGCGCGATCAGCGTCCTGAACGGATTGGCCTGGCTGATGTCTGCGACGAGGCTCGGGCAACGCAAGGGATTGTTCTCGGCCGAGGTCTATGCGATGCGACGGCTGCAGGTGCTGCTGTCGGCGGGCTACGTGTCCGGGTGCGCCTTTCGTTCGGCCTTGCCCGTGTATGACGTGCAGCGCATGGTCATTGTCGACACCTGGCTGTCCAGCGTCGTGGTCGGACGCTCGGTGGCGACGATCGCCGAGTTGTGCTTCGTCGCGCAGTGGGCCTTGATGCTGCGCGAGATCTCGCGCGCCACTGGCAGCAACGTGGGGCGGACCACGTCTGGCGTGGTGGTGCCTCTGATCGCCGTGGCCGAGATCTTCTCGTGGTACTCGGTGCTGACCACGTCGAACCTGGGCCATGTCATCGAGGAGTCGATCTGGGGCGTGAGCGCCGCCCTGATGGTCGCGAGCCTGGTCGCGATCTGGCCCGTCTGTGACGCGGCGGTGCGCCGCCTGCTCGTCGCATGGTGCGCGATGGGCGTGGGCTACGTCGCGTTCATGTTCATGGTCGATGTGCCCATGTACTGGACTCGCTGGCTGGCCGACGAGGCCAGCGGCCGCCACTACCTGGATCTGGCCCAGGGCCTGGCCGACGTCTCCCAGCGCTGGGTGGTGTCGCATCGCTGGGCCGACTGGAAGAGCGAGGTCGTTTGGATGTCGCTGTACTTCAGCGTCGCGGTGTGGTTGAGCATCGCGCTGATCCATGCGCCGGTGCTGGTGCGTCGCGCGGCGTCGGACCCCGGTCGAAGCCCGTGGGTGACGGTCGCCCCCACGCACCGGCGCGCAGCGACCTGAGCCGGGGCGTCAGCTCAGCACCAGCTTGCGACCGAAGGGCGCCACCGCAGCCGCGTGGGCCTCGGGCACCGCCCAGATCACCGGCCAGCGCGGGCGGAAGCGGGTCGGGCCTTCCAGGTCGGTCAGCACGACGGCAATGTCCGGGCGGTGCGTGTCGGCCTCTTCGAGCAGCGGCGTGAAGTCGGTGCCGCCACCGCCCTTGAACTGGATGTCGCGCAACGTGCCGCGACCGGGCTCGAAGTGCTCGACGCGTTGCACCCGCTCGTCGCCGATCACCAGCACCAGCCCGGCCTCGATCCGCCGGGTGATCGCCTCGATCTCGCGCGCGAAGCGCTCCATCAGCGCTCCGTCGATCGAGCCCGACACATCGACGATCACCACCAGCCGCGGCACCGACTTCGACGAGCTGACGCCCAGTTCCCACGGCATCCGCCGATGTGCGCTGGCGCGCCGTCGCGTTGCCCGTCTTTCCCGTCGCTGCGCCGGTCGTCGATCGCGCGGTAGAGCCGTTCGACATCCCACTCCAGCAGCGCCGCCTCGGCGACCTGCTTGACGCCCAGTGCCGTCGCCAGCAGCGACTCCAGCGTCACCGCCGTCGACGGCAGCTGCAGCCAGCTCAGATGGACGAGCGTGCTGTTGACGATGGCGTCCGCGCAGCGGTTGAACAGCTGCAGATCGACATCGCCGACGAGGTGCCGCAGGTCCAGGACGCGCTGCGGATGGCGCACGCCGTGGCCTTCGATCTTGTGGGTGCTCGCCGACAGCGCATCGCGGTGCGATCCCACCTGCGGTGCATGGTGCGGAATGGAAGATGACTCTCCGCAATCCAAGAAAGCACTCACCATGACTGAAAAAACCGCCACCGTGCATTGGGAGGGTCAGGGCAAGAACGGCCTGGGCCAGATCAGCACCGAGACCGGCGCCCTCAAGAACTACCCCTACGGCTTTGCGAGCCGTTTCGAAGACGACCGGCGTGGCAGCAACCCCGAAGAATTGCTGGGGGCCGCGCACGCCGCGTGCTTCACCATGGCGTTCTCCTTTGCCTGCGCCAAGGCCGGCATCGCCACCACCTCGATCGACACGACGGCCCGCGTGCAGCTGGTCAAGCAGGGCGAGGGTTTCGTGATCAACCGCATCGCCTTGACGATGCAGGCCACCGTGCCGGGCCTCGACAGAACCCAGTTCCAGGAGATTGCTGCGGCGGCCAAGCGCGAGTGCCCGCTGTCCAAGGCGCTGGCGAGCGTGCCCGAGATCACGCTGGATGCGGTGCTGCGAACCTGAACTACCTTGGTGGTGAACGGCGGGCGGGACGCGCAGCCGCCACCGGTTGCCCCTGCGTCCGCGCCTTCCAGACCTTGAACGCGTTGGGTGTCAGCTCCCGCTTGAGCAATTGCACCACCTGACCCGGCGACAGCCCGTGGCTGCGCAGCACGGCAGCGAACGGCGGCCGGTCGTCCCACGCGGTCGCGATGACGCTCTGGATCTCTTCTGCGCTCAGACGCGGGACGGGTTTGGCCATGGGGCGGATTGTCAGTCAGCGCACAACCCATCCATCAGCCGAACTTTGTCTCACCGAGCGCACCTTGACGGCCGAGCCGTTCGGCACCTGCGGTCCGCGCTCCTGGTGTCGGGGGTGTTGAAGCGCGGAGATTGCACTGGGTGGGCGAGGGCCCCATCTGCACGACGAGTGAGATGGTGACAAATCGATCAGATTGGTGCCCGAGTTGAACGGGGCAGGGAGCGTCATCACGCTTCACCGGCTGCTGCCTTTGCTTCGGGACTGCCTGCCCTGCCAAGCACCAGGTCCGAATGGCGCCTTCTCGCCATTCGCGGACTCAGGCCGTGGTCGACATTCCTACACGGACCACGCCCCGTCAAAGCCGCTTGAGGACTTCCTCGTAGCTGATGGTCTCGTACTTCTGGCTGTACTTGACAGCACCATCGGCGATGGCGTCGACCTTCTCGGCCGTGTCCATCTTCTTCATCCGGGTCTTGTCGAGATACAGGTAATCGATGAGCTCGTTGTAGACCGAGGTGTCGTCGATGGGCAACACGTAGTAGGGGACGCCATCGAACTCGATCTGGTAGCGCGAAGCGCGCTCGAGATCGGACACGTAGATGAAATACTTGCCCCCAGCCTTGACGTTGCCACCCAGTGCCTCGGCCAGCGCGGGAAGCAGGCGCAGCGTCGACAGTGACCCCGCGAGAAAGGACAGCGTCGGCTCGTCGCCTTCGGCCACGGCAAAGGCCGCTTCCAGCGCCGCAGGCGGGTCGAAGGTCAGCGCAATGTCACCGCGAAAGGCGCAGCGTTCGGGCGCGTGTGTCGGCCCATTGAGCGTCGGCTTGAGCAAGCGGCCCTCGGTTTCGAGGCGCTGAAAAGCTGGAGATGCGGTGCTGGTGGTCATGCTGGATCCTGATGCAATCGCCCCCACGCGTCGAAGCGTGTCAGGCGGCTTGCGGGTTGGGAAATGGCGTGCAGCAGCAAGAGCTCGGGGCAGCACGCCTGAGCACACCCTATGCATATACCGGGCCCCGACACGAGTCCGCAGGCGACACCGTTCGCGAAGGCGCGGCACGGGCAAGATAGGCATCTTGATCCTGGGCTGCCCCAGCCATGGCTTCAGCCAGATCCCAGCCCAATTGGCAGGTTGCCTGGAATCGAACCGGGAAGAGTTCCTTGCCAAGCTGCCGGTCGACCTGCAGGACTCGAAGGGTGGCAGTGTCGATGGGAGCTTCAATGGCGGCGGCTTGCTGGGTTCATGGAGCGCCCTGTCTGCGAAGCGTCACGCAGCGTTCGTGGCAGCCAACACCCGTGCGTACTGCTCCTGCAGCTGGCGGCCAGGATCACGGGGTCGCCGCATGAAATGATGCGGCATGCCACTCAATCCCGAAGAGCTGCAGCACATCGCCACACGCACCCTGGCGCACTACGAACAGCACGCCCGGAGCTACTGGGAAGGCACGCGCGACCACGACGTCAGCCAGAACATTG
>JAURWR010000044.1 GCA_030654805.1 Burkholderiaceae bacterium | reverse complement strand
CAATGTTCTGGCTGACGTCGTGGTCGCGCGTGCCTTCCCAGTAGCTCCGGGCGTGCTGTTCGTAGTGCGCCAGGGTGCGTGTGGCGATGTGCTGCAGCTCTTCGGGATTGAGTGGCATGCCGCATCATTTCATGCGGCGACGGCGTGATGTTGCCCGCCGGTCGCAGAAGCCGTACGCAGGGGAGTTGGCTGCCACGAGCGCTGCGTGATGCCTCGCAGTCAGGGCGCTCTCACAAAGTGGACGCGCGACGACCGGCGAGACAGGCTGCGGTGCGTCAGTGCCGCCGCTGCGGCAGCACCCAGCACCAGGTACAGGCTGCCGGGCTCGGGCACTTCGTTGCCGTCGCGCGTCGTCAGCACGAGTTCGTAGTAGCCAGTGCCAAAGTCGCTGCCCCCCAGGCCGGTGAAACCGTCGCCGAGCGTTCCCACGCCGAAGTTCTCTGCGAAAGACATATTGCTGTACAGGCCGATTGCCAAGGTGTAGTTGCCCGGCACGAGTGACTCTATCTCGTCGAAATCCCCGACCGTCGTGCCTGCGAACGATCGCAAGAAGGTCGCCTGATCACCGGTGCCCAGGAAAAGCGAGACATATGGATCGATCCCCCCCGCTGCGTAGCCCAGGCTCTCGAACCGGACGGCCTGACCCGCGCCCAAGCTGAACGAGTGGAGCGCCACGTTCTGCATGCTGTCCAGCGGATCGGCCGTGAATACCGGTAGCTCTCCAAACGAACCCACGAGAGCCTGGTTGGTTGCATCGTCCAGCCTGCCGGACAGGGTCACGACTGCAGCCTGCGCCAGCCCGGTGGCCGCCAGGGCCGTCGCCACCAGAGCGCGCGCGATGATCTTGAACATGGACTCTCTCCTGCGGGTAGGCCCGCAGTTGCGGGTCCGCCGAGAGTATCCGAGCGCCGGTGCGCATGTCTTCCCGCACATCGGGGGGCTCTGCGGTAGCGGCTGTGGAGCCGCATCCATGGAGAGCGAACCCCGCGAATGCGTGGGCTTCCAAACGTGGGGATGCGCACTCGGACGGCCCGTTTCAGGCAATATTATTTTGGCGAGCTCGGGAAAGATCGGGCCGGGCTCGATGCGGCATCGAGCCCGCGGGCCGGTGCATCAGGCTGTGCCTTGCGTGGACACGCATCACTGGCCGACCTGCTTGATAGGAGCACTGGCGTCAGACAGACGCTATTCCAGCAGTTCAGACGTCAATCAAAGACGCTCAACCCGCGCAGAAAATCATCCGACTCGAATGGCGCCGCACTGAGCTGATGAAAGTCCTGGGCCGAGAACCGACGGCTCGGCTCACAAGCAATCCGGCGATTGCACAGCCTGCAACACGACCTGAGCCAAGCCCTCGCGATCGCGGTGACGCAACCACCAGACCGCGCCCTTCTTGATGGCCCACTCTTGCGGTGTGTCGGCCAGCAGATGCGCGGCCACCAGACCCAGCGTCGGCTGATGACCGATCACCAGCACCGGGTCGGACGATTCGGGCCAGCGCGCCACCTTCATCAGCGCCTCGCCGCTGGCTTCAGGCGCCAGCGCATCGACCGTCTTGAAGGATCGACCCAGGGCCTTCGCCGTCTGCTGGCAGCGCAATGCCGGGCTGACGAGGATGCGCGTCGAATGCGCGAGCCGCTGGTTCAACCAATCGGCCATGCGATGAGCCTGGCGCTCGCCCTTGGCGGTCAGCGCACGTTCGAGATCGGTCTGCCCGTCTTTGATGACATGCGCTTCCGCGTGGCGCCACAGAATCAGGTCCATCGCGTCACGGCCCCGGGTTGCCGGCCTGGTAGCGCGTGACGAGTGCCTGCTGCGCGCTGACGCCGTTGCTGCCGATGCGTGTGAAGCTGCCGTCGGTGTTCAGCATCCAGGCCTCGCGGCGGTCGTGCAGGTAAGGCACCAGGCACTCGTCGATCACGCGCTGGCGCAACGCCGCGTCGCGCACCGGCCACGCCACCTCGATGCGGCGCAGCATGTTGCGGCTCATCCAGTCGGCGCTCGACAGGTACAGCACTTCGTCGTCGTCGCCCGGCCCCCAGCGGAAATACATGACCCGCGAGTGTTCGAGGAAACGTCCGACCACCGAGCGCACCCGGATGCGATCGGTGGCGCCCGGCACGCCGGGGCGCAGCACGCAGGCGCCGCGCACGATCAGGTCGATGTCGGCGCCCGCCTGGCCGGCGCGCACCAGCGCATCGATCAGCGGCGGATCGGTCAGGGCGTTGAGCTTGACGACGATGCGCGCCGGCAGACCCGCACGGGCCGCGTCGGCCACGCGATCGATGGTGTGGATCAGACGACGGTGCAACGTGAACGGCGCCTGCAGCAGTTGCCGCAGCGGCTTCATCTTGCCCAGGCTGGCCAGTTGTTGAAACACCGCATCGGCATCGGCCGTCAGTTCGGTGTCGGCGGTCAGGTAGCCGATGTCGGTGTAGAGCCGAGCCGTCTTCGGGTTGTAGTTTCCGGTCGACAGGTGCGCATAGCGGCGCAGCCGCACCACGGCATTCGGCCCGCCGCCAGCGCCGACCTCGCGCCGCGTCACCAGCAGCAGCTTGGCGTGCGTCTTCAGCCCGACCACGCCGTAGACCACCTGAGCGCCGACGGCTTCGAGTCGTTCGGCCCAGTTGATGTTGGCCTCTTCATCGAAGCGCGCCTTCAATTCGACGACGACCATCACCTCCTTGCCCTTGCGCGCGGCTTCGATCAGCAGGTCCATCAGCGGCGACTCGCTGCCGGTTCGGTAGATGGTCTGCTTGATCGCGAGCACCGCCGGGTCGTTGACCGCCTCGCGCAGGAACTGCACCACCGGGTCGAACGATTCGAACGGATGGTGCAGCAGCACATCGCCACGGCGCAGGCTGGCAAAGATCGACTGGCCGCGCGGCAGACGCCGCTCGGGCCAGACGCCTTCGTGCGGGGGAAAACGCAGCGGCGGCCGCGCGCTGCGATCGGTCACCTGATCGATCAGCTGATTCAGCCGGACCAGGTTGACCGGCCCGTTGACCTTGTAGAGAGCCGCCTCCGGCAGATCGAACTGCTCCAGCAGGAACTCGGACAACTCCGGGGGACAGCTGCTGACCACCTCCAGGCGGATGGCCTGCCCGAAATGGCGCGAGCTGAGGCCCGAGCGCAACGCCTGCCGCAGATTCTTGACATCGTCCTCGTCGACCTCGAGGTCGGAGTCGCGGGTGACACGAAACTGCGAGAACGTCTCGACCTCGCGCCCCGGGAACAACTCGCCCAGGTGCGCGCGGATCACACTGGTCAGCAGCACGAAGCCCTGCCTTCCGGGCACCAGCGCGTCGGGCAGGCGGATGACACGCGGCAGCACGCGCGGAACCTTGACGATGGCAATCGTGTTTTCGCGACCGAAAGCGTCCTTGCCGCCCAGGCGCACGATGAAGTTCAGCGCCTTGTTGGCGACCAGCGGAAACGGATGCGACGGGTCGAGCCCGATCGGCACCAGCAGCGGCCGCACCTGTTTCTGGAAGAAGTGATCGACCCACTCGCGCTGCGCCTCGTCGCGATCGGCATGATTCAAGATCACGATGTCCGCGCGCTGCAGCAGCGGCATGACCTGGTCGTTGAAGGCCGCGTACTGATCGTCGATCAGCCGGTGCGCCTCGGCGGTGATCGCCTCCACGTCCTCGTCGGTCACGCCCGCATTCGGCAGGCGCGAGGCTTCCAGGTAATCGGCGAAGCGAACCTCGAAGAATTCGTCGATGTTCGACGACACGATGCAGATGTAGCGCAACCGTTCGAGCAGCGGCACGTCGGCGCGCAGCGCTTGCGCCAGCACCCGCCGGTTGAATTCGAGGATCGAGGTTTCGCGGCCGAGCATCAGCGACGGATCGCCCGGTTGCGGGATGGCCGCAGGAACGGATGTCGCAGGCGTGGGCCGCGTCTCACCAGCCGACGTCGGCACAACAGGGTCGGCACTGGCTCGCTGCGGGGGTTCGATGCTCATTCGGCTAGTTTATGAAGGTTGACCCGTCACGTCGGTCCCTGCGCGACACGTGCAGACAGCGTTTCAGCACCCCGGATGATGTGTCAGCGTCGTGACACGGCCGTGACAGGCCCGGCGATACCATCCGAAACTTCCCAGCACCTGCCGCCGACATGTCTCTCCCACCCGATCCGAAACGCGACTCCGTGCTCGACAACAAGGCGTTCCTGATCGTGCTGGTGGCGGTGTCGCTGGGGTTCGGCTGGATCCTCTGGCCGTTCTTCGGGTCGGTGTTCTGGGGCGTGGTGCTCGCGATATTGTTCGCACCGCTGCACCGACGCCTGAAGCATCGAATGCCCGATCACCCATCGCTGGCTGCACTGGTCACGCTGGCCGCGATCGTGCTGATCGTGCTGCTTCCGCTGGCGGTGATCGCCGCATCGCTGACCCGTGAAGTAGCCGGCGTGTACGCACGGACGCAGTCTGGCGAGCTCGACTTCGGCCGCTACTTCGAGCAGATCGTGATCGCGCTGCCCGCGTGGATCACCGACCTGCTGAACCATTTCGGCTTCGGCAACATCGCCGCACTGAAGCAGAAACTCACCGCAGCGATCGCGCAGGGCACCAGCCTGATCGCCACCCAGGCGCTGAACATCGGGCAGAACACCTTCGAGTTCATCGTCAGCTTCGTGATCACGATCTACTTGGTGTTCTTCCTGCTGCGCGACGGTGCCGCACTCGCCCTGCACCTCAACGCGGCCATTCCGCTCGACGAACAGGACAAGCTCAACCTGCTGCGCAAGTTCACCACGGTGATCCGTGCGACGGTCAAGGGCAACGTGGTGGTTGCGGCCACACAGGGCGCGCTGGGCGGCCTCGCGTTCTGGTTCCTCGGCGTCAACGGTGCGCTGTTGTGGGCGGTGCTGATGGCCTTCCTGTCGCTGTTGCCGGCCGTCGGGGCCGGACTGATCTGGCTGCCCGTGGCGCTGTACTTCCTGGTCACCGGCTCGGTCGGGCAAGGCATCGCGCTGATCGCCTACGGCGTGCTGGTGATCGGTCTCGTCGACAACGTGCTGCGCCCCATCCTGGTCGGCAAGGACACCAAGATGCCCGACTACGTGGTGCTGATTTCCACGCTGGGCGGGATGGCCGCCTTCGGTTTGAACGGCTTCGTGATCGGGCCGGTGATTGCGGCGATGTTCATGGCGGTGTGGGACATCTACATCGCGGCTCGGGGCGAGCGGTCTGGTCCTTAGCCAGCGGGTTTGCACTTCGCCGCACCGCGCCGGGATTTCGCCCCGGCAGGCGAGTTACCTTTTTCTGCTGGCCCAGAAAAAGCTAACCCAAAAAGAGGGCCTGAACACCAGCCGATTTGGTGACCACGCTACGGTCAGAAGGCTGACGGCCGAGGCTCTGGCACGAGAACGGTCACCGGACCCCGGCCACGAGCACCTCGCTAACGTCCAAGCACTTGTTCTCGCTACGGGTCGAGCCGTGTCGATACCGAGTCGTCTGAATGTGAGTGAGGAAACCGATGCGGTAGCTCGGTGCTTGTTCTCGTGCCAGAGCCTTTGAAGTAGGTGTGCGGCCGAAGCGCACCAGTCAAATGGCTGGTGTTCGGGCACTCTTCTTTGGTGACTTTCTTCTGTGCCAGCAGAAGAAAACGAAGTTTCGGCGGAGCCAAAGTTACCCGCCTGTCGGGGCGGAACCCGACGCGGTGCAACGCAAGGCAAACCCAGAATCAATGCGCTTCATCCCAGTTGGCCCCCACGCCCACCTCGGCCAGCAACGGCACCTTCAAGGCAGCCACCGAAGCCATCGCCGCCGGCACCGCCCCCCGCGCCCAATCGAGTTCGGCGTCAGGCACCTCCAGCACCAGCTCGTCATGCACCTGCATCACGATGCGCGCCGCACGCCCCTCGGCATCCAACACGCGCTGCACCGATCCCATCGCCAGCTTGATCAGGTCGGCGGCCGTGCCCTGCATCGGCGCATTGATCGCCTGCCGCTCGGCACCCGCCTTGCGCGGACCGTTGCCGCCGTTGATTTCAGGCAGGTAGACGCGGCGGCCGAACAGGGTTTCCACATAGCCCTTCTCGCGCGCCGAAGCCCGCGTGTCGTCCATGTAGCGCTTGACACCGGCGAAGCGCTGGAAGTAGCGCTCGATGTAGGCCGCTGCGGCGCTGCGCTCGATGCCCAGGCTCTGCGCCAGGCCGAA
Organism: Burkholderiaceae bacterium; assembly: GCA_030654805.1. Lineage (GTDB taxonomy): Bacteria > Pseudomonadota > Gammaproteobacteria > Burkholderiales > Burkholderiaceae_C > PBB1. The sequence continues at coordinate 18,339 of JAURWR010000044.1, read as the reverse complement.
CGCGCCCATGCCGTAGATCAGGCCGAAGTTGATCGTCTTCGCGTAGCGCCGCTGCTCCGACGTGACCGACGCCGGCTCGATGCCGAACACCTCGCTGGCGGTCGCGCGGTGCACGTCCATGCCGTCGGCGAACGCCTTCAGCAGGCCCGGGTCCTCGCTGATGTGGGCCATGATGCGCAGCTCGATCTGCGAGTAGTCGGCACTCAGGATCACATGCCCCGGCGGCGCGATGAAGGCCTCGCGCACCTTGCGGCCCTCGGCGGTGCGGATCGGGATGTTCTGCAGGTTGGGCTCGTTGCTGGCCAGCCGCCCGGTCACCGCCACCGCCTGCGCGTAGTTGGTGTGCACGCGGCCGGTGGCCGGGTTGATCATCAGCGGCAGCTTGTCGGTGTAGGTGCCCTTCAGCTTCGACAGGCTGCGGTGTTCGAGCAGCCGCGCCGGCAGCGGGTAATCGGCAGCCAGTTCGGCCAGCACCTCTTCATCGGTGCTGGGCGCTCCGGTGGCGGTCTTCTTCTTGACCGGCAGCCCCAGCTTGGTGAACAGGATCTCGCCGATCTGCTTGGGGCTGCCCATGTTGAACGGCTGGCCGGCCAGCTCGTAGGCCTCGGCTTCGAGCGCGACCATCCGCTCGCCCAACTGCTGGCTCTGCGCCGCCAGACGTGCCGGATCGATCAGCACGCCGGTGCGCTCGATGCGCTGCAGCAGAAGCGCGGTCGGCAACTCGATGCGCGTGTACACATCACGCAGGCCGGCCTCGGCATCGATCTGCGGCCACAACACGCGGTGCACGTCGAGCGTCATGTCGCTGTCTTCGCACGAGTAGACCGCCGCCTTGGCCACATCGACCTGGCTGAACGGAATCTGGTGCGCGCCCTTGCCGCACAGGTCTTCATAACTCAGACCGCTGCGCCCGAGGTGGCGCTGCGCCAGGCTTTCCAGGCTGTGCGGCTTGTGCGCTTCGAGCACGTAGCTCTGCAGCATCGTGTCGTGGACATAGCCACGGATGCGGATGCCGGCGTTCTGCAGCACGTGGGTGTCGTACTTGATGTTCTGGCCGAGCTTCGGTGCTGCGGCGTCTTCGAGCCAGGGCTTCAGGCGGGCCAGCACCTCGTCAACCGGCAACTGCTCCGGCGCGCCGGTGTAGTCGTGGCGCAGCGGGATGTAGGTGGCCTCGCCGGGCGTCACGCTGAGCGAGATGCCGACCAGTTGCGCCTTCATCGCGTCGAGCGAATCGGTCTCGGTGTCGATCGCGGTGACCTCGCCGGCGCGCGACGCGGCTTTGATCTTGGAGATCCAGGTGTCGAGCGCGTCGAGCGTCAGCACCGTGTCGTAGTGGTGTTCGACTGGGTCGACGGCCGGGGCGCCAACCTCGCTCGCCGCCACGCCGGCGGCGGCGGCGGCTTCCTCGGCGGAGAACAGGTCCGGCTCGCCCGATGCCGGCCGCGCCGCTGGCGTGCGCTTGCGAGCGGCCCCCGTCTTCTCGGGTGGTCCTGCCGATGCGGACACGCCGAGCGACGCCTCGATGTCGCGCAGCCAGGTCTTGAACCCGTAGCGCGCATAGAAATCGCGCAGCGCTGCGCGGTCGGCATCCTTCAGCGCCAGTGCATCGAGGCCGGGCCAGCCGGGCACATGGTCGGCCAGGTCGCAATCGAGTCGCACCGTGACCAGCCGCTGCGCCTGCGGCAGCCAGTCGAGCGCGCGGCGCAGGTTCTCGCCGGCGGCGCCCTTGATGCCGGCCGCCGCGTCGATCACGCCTTGCAGCGAGCCGTATTCGGCAATCCACTTGGCAGCGGTCTTCGGGCCGACCTTCTCGACGCCGGGCACGTTGTCGACCGTGTCGCCCATCAGCGTCAGGTAGTCGACGATGCGCTCCGGCGGCACGCCGAACTTGGCCACCACGCCCGGCACGTCGAGCCGCTCGTTGCTCATCGTGTTGATCAGCGTGACATGCTCGTTGACGAGCTGCGCGAGGTCCTTGTCGCCCGTGGAGATGACGACCTGGTGGCCCGACTCGGCAGCCACCCGCGCCAGCGTGCCGATCGCGTCGTCGGCCTCGATGCCGGGCACCACCAGCACCGGCCAGCCGAGCAGCTTGACGACCTCGTGGATGGGCTCGATCTGCTGCACCAGCGGCTCGGGCATCGGGCTGCGGTGGGCCTTGTACTCGGGGTACCAGGCGTCGCGGAAGGTCGGGCCCTTCGCGTCGAAGACGCAAACCGCATGCTCGGGCTTCACGTCCTTCAGCGCACGTTGCAGCATCGCCACCATGCCGTGCAGCGCCCCGGTCGGGAAACCGTCCGGGCCTCTCAAGTCGGGGAGCGCGTGGTAGGCGCGGTACAGGTAGCTGGAGCCGTCGACCAGCAGCATCACGTGAGGGGGTGTGGAACTCATCGGCGGATTGTGCTGCTCAGGGTGGCGGCCGGGTCGCGCGCATCCTGCGGGACGGTCGCTTGTGTCCCGCATCGCGCCAGCCACAGGCATCGGCGCCTAAAATGAAACCATGAGCACATGTCAACGCTGGTTTTCCGCACTCTTCGTGCTGTGTTGTGCCGCCAGCCTGCCTGTCGGCGCCTGGGCCGAGGCCCCGGCCGCACCACAACACCCCTCGGTGGCCGAGACCCTGCCGTCAGCCAAGGCACTCGAACCCGCCACGCCGGCAGTGGACGAGAAGACCCAGCGCGGCGAGCCCGCAGTGCGCAAGACGGTGGTCGAGGACGACGGTGCGCGCATCGACGAATTGAAGGTGCGGGGTCAGACCAAGCGCATCACCGTCACCCCGAAGAAAGTCGGCAAGCCCTACGAGATCATTCCGCCGAGCGGTGCACCCGACCAGACCGAGGGCCCGAATGGCTCCAACGGTTCCGTGGGCAAGCGGGTGTGGCCCGTGCTGTCGTTCTGACGGCACCGCTCCCGACTGCACGACACTCCGATTCCAACTTTTCCTGCGCGAACCTGGTTCGCACCCGTCTGCGATGGCTGTTTACACCGAAGTGCCGTTCGATGCGGCGGCTGAACTCGTCCTGCGCTTGAACATCGGTCGCCTGACGGCGCTCGAAGGCTGCTCCGGCGGCATCGAGAACACCAACTACTTCGCCGAGACCACGCAGGGCCGCTACGTGTTGACGCTGTTCGAGCGCCTGACCGCCGAGCAGTTGCCGTTCTACCTGCGGCTGATGAAGCACCTGGCGCAGCGCGGCATCCCGGTGCCCGACCCCTGCGCCGATGCGCAGGGCGAGATCCTCCACACGCTTCAGGGCAAGCCGGCTGCGGTGGTTGACCGCCTCAACGGAAGCAGCCGCCTGGCGCCCGACATCGAACACTGTCGGGAACTCGGCGGCATGCTCGCGCGGATGCACCTCGCCGGGCTCGATTTCGAACTGCATCAGCCGAACCTGCGCGGACTCGCCTGGTGGACCGAGACGGTGCCGGTGGTGCGGCCCTTCCTGACCGAAACCCAACGCGCGCTGATCGATGCGGAACTGGCGTTCCAGCAGCACGTGGCGCTGTCGCCTGCCTGCCTCCGCCTGCCGCGCGGTCCGGTGCACGCCGACCTGTTCCGCGACAACGTGATGTTCGACGAGCGCCCCGACGGTGGCGGAGACCGGCTGAGCGGCCTCTTCGATTTCTACTTCGCGGGTGTCGACACCTTCCTGTTCGACATCGCGGTCTGCATCAACGACTGGTGCATCGATCTCGTCACCGGCCGCCTCGACGAAGACCGTGCAGCGGCGCTGGTCGAGGCGTACCACGCGGTGCGGCCGGTCAGCGGCGACGAACTGCGCCTGTTCCCGGCGATGCTGCGCGGCGCGGCCCTCCGTTTCTGGATCTCGCGCCTGTGGGACCTGCACCTGCCTCGCGATGCCGCCATGCTGACCGCCCACGATCCCACCCATTTCGAGCGCGTGCTGCGTCAGCGCATCGACACCCCGTGGCACCCGCCCCTGGCACCCTCGCGAGACGCCACGCCGGACGCAGCATGAAGCTGTTGACCGTGCCGGCGAGCCGCGGCGTGCTGTGGGTGCGCAGTGGATTCAGGGTGTTCTTCCGCAAACCGCTGGCATTTGCCGCGCTGTTTGCCAGCTTCCTGTTCGGTGCCATGCTGGTGCTGCTGGTGCCCGGAATCGGCTCATTGCTGCTGCTGACGTCGCTGCCGCTGGTTTCGCAAGGCTTCATGCTGGCCACGCAACACGCGCTGGCCGGGCAGACTCCGATGGCGCATGTGTTCATCGAGGCGGTGCGCGGACGACGGCCGCAGGCGATCGCGATGCTGAAGATCGGATTGATCTACGCTGCCGGCAGCCTGTTCATCATGTGGTTCAGCAACGTCGTCGACGGGGGCACCTTCGATGCCCTGCAGGAGGCGATGACAACGAAGACCGCCGACACGGAACGCCTCGATGCGCTGTTGAGCGATCCCAGACTCACGGCCGGCATGCTGGTGCGGCTGGGTCTGGCGAGCCTGCTCGCGCTGCCGTTCTGGCACGCACCGGCGTTGGTGCACTGGGATGGCCAGGGCCCGGCGCAGTCGCTTTTCTCGAGCACCATCGCCTGCTGGCGCAACAAGGGCGCCTTCGCGGTGTACGGTCTGACCTGGGGGGCGGTCGTCCTGCTTTTCGCGGTGCTGGTCAACACCGTGTTCATGCTGCTCGGGGCACCGCAGCTGGTGGCCGTGGCCGCGCTGCCGGCCGGGTTGATGTTCTCGACGGTGTTCTATGCGTCGCTGTACTTCACCTTCACCGACTGCTTCGAACAGCGTGCGCCAGCCGACTCCCCGGCCGATGCGATGCCGTTGCCATGACCGAATCGCTGCGCGTTGCCGTCGTCACTGGTGCGGGCAGCGGCATCGGCCGGGCCTGCTCGCTCGCCTTGCTGGAAGCCGGCTACACGGTCCTGTTGGCCGGCCGGAACGAGGCGACCTTGCTGGAAACGGCGAATGCCGCTGGCGCCCAGGCGACGCACGCGCTGGCGGTACCCACCGATGTCGCCGATCCCGCATCGGTCGCAGCCCTGTTCGAGCGGGTGCGGAGCGCCTGCGGTCGGCTCGACCTGCTGTTCAACAACGCCGGCACCGGCGCTCCGGCTGTCCCGCTCGACGAGTTGAGCTTCGAGCAATGGAAGACCGTCGTGGACGTCAATCTGACCGGCGCGTTCCTGTGCACGCAGCACGCTTTCCGGCTGATGAAGACCCAGACCCCGCGGGGGGGGCGCATCATCAACAACGGGTCGATTGCGGCGCATGTGCCGCGACCCTTCACCGCGCCGTACACGGCCACCAAGCACGCGATCACCGGCCTGACTCGCTCGACATCACTCGAAGGTCGCGAGCACGACATCGCCTGCGGGCAGATCGACATCGGCAATGCCGCGACCGACATGACCGCACCCATGGCTGCCGGCATCCTGCAGGCCAATGGCAGCCGCATGGCCGAGCCCCGCATGGACGTGAAGCATGTGGCCGACGCCGTGGTTCACATGGCCAGCCTGCCGCTGTCGGCCAATGTGCAGTTCATGACGATCATGGCGACGTCCATGCCGTACATCGGGCGCGGCTGACACCGCCGCTCTTCCAGAGCCTGAATCCCAAGCCCCCCTGCGGCATCGACTTGCGATGCCGCAGGGGGGCTTTTCACACCTGTCGATCGATCAGGTCCCGATGATGCCGCCGTCGTCCTTGGTGATCACGACCACGGATGAACGCGGCCGGCCCGGCGGCAACGCGGTGACGCCGTCGGACTCGACGGCGAACTGACCCTGCGGCCAGTTCGAGTACTGCGTCGGATTGGCAGCAGTGGCGTCTTCGCCCGGGTGCTGGATGCCGACAAACATCGTGCGGCCGTTCGGCGTCATCGTCACACCGGTGACTTCGCAGCGGTTGGGCGACGTCAGGAAGCGGCGCGTCTCACCGGTGTTCGGGTCGGCGCACACCATCACGTTCGATCCGATGTTGACGAAATCACCCGAGCCGTCGCCGACCTGGTCGGTCTGCACCCACAGGCGGCCGAAGTCGTCGAACCACAGGCCGTCCGGGGCGCCGTAGTCGACGCTGCCGTTCGGGGCATCGACGATGTTGCCCTGGTAGTTGTTGGTCGGCTTGGCAACCTTGGCGGTCAGCGTGTCCCCGGCCTGCACGAACAGGTCCCAGGTGAAAGCGGTGGCCTTCACTGACTTGCCGGCCTCGCGCCAGCGGATGATGTGGCCGTAGACGTTGTCTTCACGCGGGTTGGCGGCATCCACGGCGGGACGCGCCGATGCGGCGGCGGTGGAGCCATCGGGCAGGTTCGACGACGGGGTGGCAGAAGATCCGCGACGGTTGTTGTTGGTCAGCGTGCAGTAGACCTCGACCTCCTTGAAGCCATTGATGCGCGGGCGCGCGCCGGTCCACTCCGGGCGATCCATCATCGTCGCGCCCACCGCATCGGCGGCCATGCGTGCCTTGATCAGGATCTTGGCCTGGACTTCCGAGTCATCGGCGCCGACGAAGTTGGCGTTCTCGCGCAGGGCCTGGCCGTCGAGCCCGATCGATTCAGGCGTCAGCGGCAGCCACACGCCCGTCAGATCGGCGTCGAAGCGCGCCACGTAAAGCGTGCCTTCGTCGAGCAGGTTGCGGTTCGCGGCGCGGCGATCCTTCCTGAACTTGCCCTTGCAGACGAACTTGTAGATGTACTCGTTGCGCTCGTCGTCGCCCAAGTAGAAGGCGACGTGATCGTCCTTGTCGACGACGTACTGCGCGCTCTCGTGCTTGAAGCGGCCCATCGCGGTGCGCTTGACCGGGATTGACTTTGGATCGTACGGATCGATCTCGACCACCCAGCCGAACAGGTGTGGCTCGTTCGGGTTGGTGCTGACGTCCCAGCGCGGGTCGGTGGTGTGCCAGCGATAGCCGAAGCCGGCTGCCGAGACGCCGTAGCGGCGGTTCAGCTTGCCGATCTCGGTGGTGGCCGACGTGTCGACGGCACCGGTGCCACCGAAGTTGCCGTTCCAGTTCTCTTCGCAGGTCAGGTAGGTGCCCCACGGCGTGATGCCGTTGGCGCAGTTGTTCACCGTGCCGTTGGCCACGCGGCCGTTGCTGGTGTTGCCGGTCGGCGTGCTGGCGACATCGGTGATGAGGAATTCACGCGTCTGCAGCAGTGCGTGGCCGGCGGCCGGGCCGGAAACGCGCATGAAGGTGTTGGCCGTGATGCGACGCCCCAGCGACGAGTTCTTCGCCACCGACCACTTGCCGTCCTTGCGCCGCGCCTCGACGATCGAGACCCCGTGCGCCGACTGCGACTTGCGCGTCTTGGCGATCGTGTAGCCCGCGCCCACCTGCCCGTCGGCGAACAGCACTTCCTCGTGGGTGTATTCGTTGTTCACGCACAGGATGCCGCGCTTGCTGGCGCTGCGGTCGTCGCCATGGTCGTCATGCTTGTCCTGGCGCCTGTCGTCGTCGCGGTCGTCGTCGACCGGGAAGAAGTGCATGCCGTCGTTGTGCATGCCGAACTGCTTGAGCTGGTCGGCAGCGGTTTCGCTGGCCGTACCGGTGAAGGGCGCCCCACCCGGCATGATCGGATCACCCCACGAGACGAACACGTTCGCGGTGTACCCGGCAGGCACCTTCACGAGGTCGGCCACCGGCGCCCGGCTGACAGGAACGCTCTCGAAGCCGATGCCGGGAAAGCCCGCACCCGACCGGGACGGTGAGGCCTGCACCGTGCTGACCAGCCCGCCGAGGGTCAGGCCACCGGCCGAAGCCAGCGCGGCAGCGCCGACGCCACCCTGGATGAACTGACGACGACTCGCGTCGACATGATCGATCACATCGCGAATCGAATGGCTGCTCGACGGGTTCAGCGACACGTCGTTGGTGGGATGCGATACGCCCTTCATCGGGTACTCCTGAAAATGGTGGCTCTGGAAACAGGTGGCGACGATGCAGCCGCGCGACGCACTATCGCGATCGAATATGACAACTTGACGAATGGCCGCAGGCCCGTGACGAAGGACTCTGGAGCCGCTCGTCAACAGAACGATCGATACTGATTCGAGTCGCGATGGCGCCTTGCAACACGGACCGGCCTGGCCACCTCGCACATCTTCTGGAGCACGCATGAATCAGCAACTCGACACGCTGGAGCGCGACTCCTTCGCGGGTCAGGACCGTTTCGAAGACGTCGCCGCGCGATCGCTGGCCCGGCGTGACGTGCTGCGGCATGGCACCGGTGTGGTGCTGGCGGGGCTGTTCGGTCCCATCCTCTGCGGAACGTCACCCAGCCAGGCCGCCCGTCAGCGGACGCAGCTGGCGACGGGTTTTTCGTCCCTCACCGCATCGACCGCCGACACCGTGCGGGTTCCCCCCGGCTACCAGGTGCAGGTCGTCTTCGCCTGGGGGGACCCGATCGACGGCATCGGCCCCGCCTTCCTGCAGGACGGCAGCAACAGCGCGGCCGATCAGGCCCGGCAAGCCGGCATGCACCATGACGGCGGCCATTTCTTCAGCCTGCCGGATTGGAAGGCGGGATCGTCGACCTCGGGACTGTGGGCGGTCAATCACGAATACGTCGATCCGAGCCTGCTCATCGGGTCGGCGGCCCGTTGGGGCAGCGCCGAGGGCGTCGCCAAATCAAAAGCGGCGCATGGCGTCTCGGTGGTCGAGCTGGCTCGCGACCGCCGTGGGCGTTGGGCCCTCGTCAAGAACTCGCGACACGCGCGTCGCATCACCGCCGACTCCGAGATCGACATCGGCGGGCCGGCACGCGGCGACCCGCGTCTGAGGACCCCGGCCGACCCGGACGGCGTGCGGGTGCAAGGCACGGTCGGCAACTGTGCGGCCGGGTTCACACCCTGGGGCACCTACCTGACCTGCGAGGAAAACTTCGGCGGCGTGTTCGGCAGCGACGACCCCGCATTCCGGCCGACCGCCGACCAGCGTCGCTACGGACTGTCGGCCCGGGGTGCCGGCAGCGAGGGCAGCCCGCTCTACCCTTGGTGGAAGCAGGATCCGCGTTTTGATCTGGCACGCGAACCGAACGAGCCGAACCGCTTCGGCTACGTCGTCGAGATCGATCCCCACGATCCCGGCCGACGGCCGGTCAAGCGCACGGCGATGGGCCGGTTCAAGCACGAGAACTGCGAATGGCTGCAGACGAAGGACGGCCGCCTGGCGTTCTACATGGGCTGCGACGAGGCCAACGAGTACCTCTACAAGTTCGTCACCGATGGGAAATTCAATCCGAAACGGCGCGAGGCCAACCGCGATCTGCTCGACCACGGCACGCTGCACGTCGCCAAATTCAACGACGACGGCAGCGGCGTCTGGCTCGAACTGCTACCTGGCCGCAACGGTCTGACCGGCGAGCACGGCTGGACCGGCCTGGCCGACATCGCGATCCGCACCCGCCAGGCCGCCGACCGCGCCGGCGCCACGATGATGGACCGGCCTGAGTGGGTCGCGGTCAACCGCCGCACGAACGAGGTGTTCGTCACACTGACGAACAACGCGCGTCGAGGCGCCACGCCGGCTTCGGCCAACGCCGTCGACGGCAGCAGTGCTGGAGGCACGGCGCGTCCGCCGACGGACCGCGTCAACCCGCGTGCGAACAACGTCTACGGCCACATCGTGCGCTGGACGGACGACGCCGGCGACGCTGCCAGCCGGACGTTCCGCTGGAATGTCTTCGTGCTGGCCGGCGACCCCGAGCAGGACGATCCAGCCAAACAGGGATCGATGAATGGCGATGCGTTTGGATGCCCCGACGGTCTGTGGATCGACGACACCGGCACGCTGTGGATCCAGACCGACGTGTCGCCGTCGCGCCTGGCCACCAGCCGCCCGGGCAGTCCCGACCCGGATTTCGCGCGTCTCGGGAACAACCAGATGCTGATGGCCGACCCGGCCACCGGCCGCATCCGGCGCTTTCTGACCGGGCCGGTGCAGTGCGAGGTCACCGGCGCCCACATGACGCCGGACCGCACGACGATGTTCGTGAACATCCAGCATCCCGGCGAAGCGGGCGTGGATCGAGATCTGTCCGGCGCGCCGACACGGTTCTCTTCTTGGCCGGACGGTGCGGCGGCTGGACGGCCGCGATCGGCCACGATCGCGATCACCCGGCTGGACGGCGGCACCATAGGCTCCTGAAGCCACGACGCAGGAAATCCATGACCCGCCCGCCTGACGCAACCCCGACAACCATGATCGCCAGCCGTCGCCGATTCCTGAGACGCAGCGGCATCGCCATTGCCGCGGGGTCGGCCGCTCCCGCCTGGCTGCTGGGCGGCTGCGCGCCGACATGGCAGCTCCGCACCGCCCGATCGACATCGCACGATGTCCCGCGCTTCGACCTCGGAATCGCTTCCGGCCACCCGGGCGCCACCCGCGTCGTGCTGTGGACCCGGCTGACCGGTGGCGATCTGCCCGAACGGGTCGAGGTGAATTGGGAGCTGGCGCACGACGAAGCCTTCCAGCGCATCGCCGCACGGGGGGTCGAGACCGCCGAGGCCGCCTGGGCGCACAGCGTGCACGCGGAGCCGAGCGGGCTGGAGCCGGGGCGCTGGTACTGGTACCGGTTCCAGGCACTGGGCGACCGCAGCGCGGTGGGCCGCACCCGCACCGCGCCCTCCGCCGATGCCCGTTCGGGTGGGGCGACACCGCTGCGCTTCGCCATCGCGAGCTGCCAGCGCTACGACGCAGGTCACTACGCCGCCTGGCGCGACGTGGCGGAGCAGAAACTGGATCTGGTGCTGTTCCTCGGCGACTACATCTATGAATCCGGCTCGCGGCCCGACAGCCTGCGCCGCCACGAAGGCGGCGCCGCACGCACGCTGGACGAGTACCGCGCCCGCTACGCCACCTACAAACGTGATCCGCTGTTGCAGGCCGCACACGCCAGCGCACCGTGGCTCACGGTCTGGGACGACCACGAGGTCGAAAACGACTATGCCGGGCTGCAGGGACCCCACTTCGATGCCGACTTCGCTGCGCGGCGTGCGTCGGCCTACCAGGCGTATTGGGAGCACCTGCCTTTCCCGAAGTCAGTCCGACCCACCCTTGGCATGCCCGGCGCAGACATGCGCATCACCGGGCGCCTGGACTGGGGGACGCTGGCGCGCATTCACCTGCTCGACGACCGCCAGTACCGCGCACCGCAGGCCTGCCCGCGCCCCGGCCAGGGCGGCTCGAACACCGTCGCACGGCGGGACTGCCCGGATCTGCTCGACCCCGGACGCAGCTTGCTGGGGCTCGACCAGGAGCGCTGGCTGGCCGACGGCTGGGACCTGCGACGGCCCTGGAATCTGGTCGCCCAGCAAACCCTGATGGCTCGCCACAGCTGGACCGATCCAGCCAGCGAGACCCAGGGCACCTACTGGACCGACGGCTGGGACGGCTACGTCGCCTCCCGCAACCGGCTGCTCGGCGGGGTGGCCGAACGCCAGGTGCCGGGCGTCGTGGTGCTGGGCGGCGATGTGCACTCCCACGTTGTCGCCGACCTGAAGGCCGATTTCGACCGCCCAGAGGCGGCGACCGTCGCCACCGAGTTCTGCGGCACTTCGATCACCAGCCACGGCATGCCGCAGGACCGGATCGATGCGGCACGGCCGTTCAACCCTCACATCCAACTCAGCCGCAGCAATCAGCGCGGCTGCATGCTGTTCACCCTCGATGCGAAGCGACTGGAGGTCTCGCTGCGGGTCGTCGACGAGGTGTCGGACCCGGCCAGCGCGGTACGCACCCGTGCTGAATTCGTCGTGCAAGCCGGTCGCCCGGGGGCTGTGGCGGCCTGAACCACCCCCGATCCTGCCTCGCAGGCGTGGCGTATCCCACAGGATGGTCGATCAGGTCACCCGGACAACCCGAGTGGGTGGTGCCAAGGGGGGTCGATTCGCCCCCACAATTGACCCCCCGCCGATCCGGTCGGACGGGGGGATCGAGAAGTCGTGGTATTCGGCGAGCCTCGCGGCGCAGTGCGGGGCTCGCCCAATTCCGCTTTTTCTTTACTTTGATTGGAGATCCCATGAACCGCACCGCCACGGAAAGGCAGCACATCAATCTGCCCGCCGACTTGAAGCACCAGCGCCTCAAGGCCTGGGTCGACGAGATTGCCGCCCTCACCGACGCCGCCAACGTCTACTGGTGCGACGGCACGCAGGCCGAGTACGACCGCCTGTGCGCCCAGCTGGTGGTCACCGGCACGATGAAGAAGCTCAATCCCGAGTTGCGCCCGCGCAGCTTTCTGGCCACCAGCGACCCGAGCGACGTGGCGCGTGTCGAAGACCGCACCTACATCTGCAGCCAGCGCAAGGAAGACGCCGGCCCGACCAACAACTGGATGCTGCCGGCCGACATGCGCGTGCTGCTGCAAACCGGTGACAAGGCGCTGTTCCGCAGCGCGATGAAGGGCCGCACGCTGTACGTGGTGCCATTCTCGATGGGCCCGCTGGGCTCGCACATCTCGCACATCGGCGTCGAACTGACCGACAGCCCGTACGTGGCCGTGAGCATGCGCACGATGACGCGCATGGGCCGCGCGGTGATCGACCTGCTGGGCAGCGACGGTGAGTTCGTGCCGTGCGTGCACACCGTCGGTGCGCCACTCGAAGCCGGCCAGAAGGACGTGGCCTGGCCCTGCAACAGCACCAAGTACATCGTCCACTACCCCGAAACGCGCGAGATCTGGAGCTACGGCTCGGGCTACGGCGGCAACGCGCTGCTGGGCAAGAAGTGCTTCGCGCTGCGCATCGCGTCCACCATGGGCCGCGACCAGGGCTGGCTGGCCGAGCACATGCTGATCCTGGGCGTGACCAACCCGGCGGGCAAGAAGTACCACGTCGCAGCGGCCTTCCCGAGCGCCTGCGGCAAGACCAATTTCTCGATGATGGTGCCGCCGGACGGCTACGTCGGCTGGAAGGTCACCACCATCGGTGACGACATCGCCTGGATCAAGCCGGGCACCGACGGTCGCCTGTACGCGATCAACCCCGAGGCCGGCTACTTCGGCGTCGCCCCGGGCACCAACCACAAGACGAACCCGAATTGCATGGATTCGCTGAAGTCCGACGTGGTGTTCACCAACGTCGCGCTGACCGACGACGGCGACGTCTGGTGGGAAGGCATGACCGACACGCCACCGGCGCACCTGATCGACTGGCAGGGCAAGGACTGGACGCCGGCGATCGCCAAGGAAACCGGCGCCAAGGCCGCCCACCCGAACGCGCGCTTCACCGTGGCCGCCGGCAACAACCCGGTGCTCGACCCCGAGTGGGACAACGCCGCCGGCGTCGCGATCGATGCGTTCATCTTCGGTGGCCGCCGCTCCACCACCGTACCGCTGGTGACGCAGGCTCGCACCTGGGTCGAGGGCGTCTACATGGCCGCCACGATGGGCAGCGAAACCACCGCCGCTGCGGCGGGTCAGCAAGGCATCGTGCGCCGCGATCCGTTCGCGATGCTGCCGTTCGCCGGCTACAACATGGCCGACCACTTCCAGCACTGGCTGAACATCGGCGACAAGCTGGCGGCCACCGGCGCCCAGCTGCCGCAGATCTTCTGCGTCAACTGGTTCCGCAAGGGCGCCGACGGCAAGTTCGTCTGGCCGGGCTATGGCGAGAACATGCGCGCGCTGGAATGGATGCTCGGCCGCGTCGATGGCACCGCTGGCGGCGACGACAACGTCTTCGGCGTCAGCCCGCGCTACGACGACCTGCGCTGGGACGGCCTGAACTTCACCCGCGAGCAATTCGCCAGCGTGATCGGTATCGACAAGGCCGCCTGGAAGCAGGAACTGGTCTTGCACGCCGAACTGTTCAAGCAGCTCGAGTACCACCTGCCGAGCGAATTGCCGACGACGATGGCACGCATCGAGGCGCGCCTGGGCGCTTGATCTCGCGGGGTCGGCCGACCCAGTCCGGCTGACCTCGTCGTCACATCCTCAAGCCAAACTGCCCCCGGTTGCAGGTCAGACCGGGGGCAGTTTCCATTTCTGCGGCTGCGCGCCCTTGAACACAACGCGATGGCATGCCGTTTGCGGGTGATTTGCGACCCCGCTGCAAAGCATTTGCTGCCGGCAGGCGCATCAGCCCGACCCGCATCTCTTTCCATCACTCTCGCAAGGAACATCCGGCATGGCCAACATCCACTTCATCGGCGGCGAAAAAGGCGGCGTGGGCAAGTCGCTCGTGTCGCGCCTCGTCGCTCAGTACCTCATCGACAAGGAACTGCCGTTCCTCGGCTTCGACACCGACCGCTCCCACGGCGCGCTGCTGCGCTTCTACGCCGGCTTCGCGTCGCCGGTGCTGATCGACCGCTACGAGGCGCTCGACTCGATCATCGAGGCAGCAGTCGAACAACCAGACCGCCGCATCCTGGTCGATTTGGCTGCACAAACGCACGACCCATTGGTCCAGTGGATGGACGAGTCCGGCGTGCTCGACATGGCCGCCGAAACCGGATTCACGATCACCTACTGGCACGTGATGGACTCGGGCAAGGATTCCGTCGACCTGCTGAAGAAGCTGCTCGACCGCTTCGGCGCGCGGCTCAACTACGTGCTGGTGCGCAACCAGATGCGCGGTGACGACTTCAGCATGCTGGAGCAGTCGGGCGAGCAGAACCGGGCCCTCGGCTTCGGTGCTCGCGTGGTGTCCATCAAGCACCTGAGCGACGCGGTCATCCAGAAGATCGACGCGTCGAGCAGCAGCTTCTGGGCGGCGCAGCACGATGCCGACAAGTCACGCACCGGCCTCGGCATGATGGACCGCCAGCGGCTGAAGATGTGGCTGCGCGACGCGTACCAGCAGATCGACGCGGCGCAGGTCTGATCGGAGGTTGAAAGCCACAACAAGCAACACTGCACGGGCAACATCCTTCGGCGAACAGGTAAAACAGCGCTCGCTTTGCGGATGAGCCGCTTCGTTCCCGTCGACGGAGACACTGCTTACCTGCTGCCGCCACTCGGTAAACGAGTGGCGGCCCAAAGATCACTTGGCGCGCTTTGTCGTCGAAGTCAGCGACGCTCTGAGGAACAGCAACCATGGCCCGCGCACGCCAAGGTCCAGCCCTGAATTCGGCGCAACTCGCAAACTGACCTGTCAAATGTCAGCGTCTGCTTGATGTCAGCGCCTGCTTGTTCTGCACGCCCTGCCGACAGGTAAAGTGATCCGTAAGATGCCAACCCATTGTTGCTGCAAGGTTCGATGCGCGATCTCACTGAGATACTTGCGGTCAAATCGGCGTAAGCCATTGATTCATAAACAGTCTGCTGAATCAGCCATTGGACTCCGGCAATGAATACGCAAGTCTTCGAAGCACTGCTCTCGCCCTGGACCCTTGCGCTGCTGGGTCTTTGCATCGGCAGCTTTCTGAACGTGGTCATCCACCGCCTGCCCCTGATGCTGGAGCGCGGCTGGAAGCTGGACAGTGCCGACATGCTGGGCGTCAAGGTCGACGTTCCGGCCGAGATCACGCTGTCCACTCCCCGCTCGCGTTGCCCGTCGTGCGGCCACGCCATTTCATGGCACGAGAACATCCCGGTGCTGAGCTACCTTTGGCTGGGCGGCAAGTGTTCCGCTTGCAAGACCCGCATTTCGGCGCGCTACCCTTTCTTCGAAATCACCACCGCCGCACTGTTCGCGGCCGTCGCCTGGCGATTCGGCGCGCAGGCGTCGACGCTCGCCTGGTGCGCCTTCGCAGCCACCCTGGTGGCGCTGGCAGGTATCGACTGGGATACGACGCTGCTGCCCGACAGCCTGACCCTGCCGCTGCTGTGGGCCGGTCTGATCGCCGCCGCCATGGGTCTGACGGTTCCGTTGTCGGCCGCCGTGTGGGGCGCCGTGGCCGGCTACCTGTCGCTGTGGTCGGTCTACTGGTTGTTCAAGCTGGCGACCGGCAAGGAAGGCATGGGACAAGGCGACTTCAAGCTGCTGGCGGCCCTGGGCGCCTGGCTCGGGGTGTCGATGGTGCTGCCGGTGGTGCTGGGCGCGTCGATCATCGGCGCGATCGTCGGCATCGGCATGAAGCTGAACAGCAAGCTGCGCGAGGGACGGTACGTGCCGTTCGGCCCGTTTCTCGCCGGCTCCGGCCTGGCCGTGCTGTTGATCGGCGCGCCGCGCATCCTGGACTGGCTGGGCTGGGCCTGATCGCTGTCCTGCCGAGTCACGATTCGGCGTCCCTTTCTGCGACATGCACACATCGGCACCTTCATCGCGCGCTCCGCTGCGCATCGGTCTGACCGGAGGCATCGGCAGCGGCAAGAGTTCGGTCGCCACCCTGCTTGCCAGCCACGGCGCTGTCATCGTCGACACCGACGCCATCTCGCGCAGACTGACTGGGCCGGGAGGCCTGGCGATTCCAGCACTGCGCGAAGCATTCGGCGATCAGGTGATCGCCAACAACGGAGCGCTCGACCGCGACCGCATGCGCCAACGGGTGTTCACCAACCCGGACGATCGACGCCAGATCGAAGCGATCCTGCATCCGTTGATTTCGAGCGAAGCGGAGCGGGAAGCCACTTCCCACGCGCTGGCACCGGTGATCGTCTTCGATGTGCCGCTGCTGGTCGAATCGGGCCGGTGGATCGGCCGTGTCGATCGCGTTCTGGTGGTCGATTGCAGCGAGCAAACGCAGATCGAGCGTGTGATGAAACGCTCCGGGTGGTCGGAGGACATGGTGCGCTCCGTCATCGCGGCGCAAGCCACGCGAGATCAGCGACGCGCCGTGGCAGACGACCTGATCGTCAACGACGGCATCTCGCCTGCCGAACTCGATGGGCGCGTGGCTGCGTTGTGGCGTACATGGAGTGCGCGCGAAGCCGGGCCTCTGTGAAACAATCGACTGAGTCGGATTTCCTGTCCGGCCATTGGTGTTCCACAGACGTTGAAGGCAGGCCCTTTGGTCCTTTACGAGTACCCGTTCAACGAGAGCATACGCACCATGCTGCGGCTCGAGCACCTGTTCGACCGCCTCGGACAGCTGGCGCCACGCGACACCGCAGTCGACCACCATTACGCGATCGCGACGATCTTCGAGATCATGGAAGTCGCATCTCGCGCCGATCTGAAATCCGACCTGCTGAAGGATCTGGAGCGCCAGAAGGCCCAGCTCAACAGCTACCGGGGCAATCCGTCGATTTCCGAAGAGGCCTTGAACGAGGTCGTCGACAAGATCGACCACGCCTTCGCGGGCCTCAACCAGCTGCCAGGCAAGGCGGGACACGCGCTCACGGCCAACGAGTGGCTGATGAGCATTCGCAGCCGCATCAGCATCCCGGGTGGCACCTGCGAGTTCGATCTGCCGGCCTACTACGCTTGGCAACAGCAAGAACCGACCCGGCGCCGCGCAGATCTGGCTCGCTGGATTGCGTTGCTGTTGCCATTGGCCGAAGCACTCACGGTGCTGTTGGGTCTGCTGCGCGATTCAGGCGTGGTCCAGCGGGTCACCGCACCTGCGGGTCAGTTCCAGCAAAGTTTGCCGGCCGGCCGCACCTATCAGCTGATGCGAGTCCGACTGGACCCGGAAGGCGGCGTGGTGCCGGAAATCACCGGGCACCGGTTGATGGTGTCGGTGAGGTTGATGCGACAGGATGCGGAAGGTCGCCTGCGTCCCCACACCGCAGATGGCAGCTTTGAGCTGACCTTGTGCTCTTGACGACGCCCCCCGTCCCCGAGCGCATCGTCCGCTGCCCAGGTTGCGGCAACGACAGCGCCTACTCCAGCAAGAACCCGTACCGGCCTTTTTGCAGTCATCGCTGCAAAACCTCCGATTTCGGAGCCTGGGCCAGCGAAAACTACCGGGTCGATGCACCGACAACCCCGGAAGATCCCGACGACGTGTCGACGCAGCAAGAACATAGACCGGGATCGCCCACTCAGCCCTCTTGAATTGTCAGCGCCCGTCCCTATAATTGATTTGTTAGCACTCGAACTCGCTGAGTGCTAACAGTGATTCAGGCCCCTACCGCCGAATCCATGGTGTCCGCCTCTTCACGAAGCTGGCGCCGCCCGGACAACGAATGAAACTCGTTCCTACACCTCAAGGAGATGCTATGAAACTTCGTCCTCTGCACGATCGCGTGATCGTCAAACGCCTTGAACAAGAAACCAAGACCGCCTCTGGCATCGTCATTCCCGACAACGCCGCCGAGAAGCCTGATCAAGGCGAAGTTCTGGCCGTCGGCCCGGGCAAGCGCAACGACAAGGGCGACTTCATCGCACTGAACTGCAAGGTCGGTGACCGCGTCTTGTTCGGCAAGTACAGCGGCCAGACCGTCAAGGTCGATGGCGACGAGTTGCTCGTCATGCGCGAAGAAGACCTCTTCGCTGTTGTCGAGAAATAAAGCTACTGCGCGACGCGCTGGCGTCGTTGGGCGG
>JAURWR010000040.1 GCA_030654805.1 Burkholderiaceae bacterium | reverse complement strand
GTCAACCAGATCCTGGACCAGGTCAACACCTCGATCGGCGCGGCCATGGCCCGGCTGCAAACCGCCTTGGCCGAGGGCCGTGCGCCCGATGCCGCCGAGTGGGCCGCCTTGCTGAGCGTGGGCTACACCACCGCCGAGCAGCATGCCGCGGCCAGCGGCAGCGGCATGCTCATGGCGGCCAGCACGGCGGCGGCCAGCAGCACCGAGACCACCTTCTTCTGATGCAACTTCAAGGACGACCAGCAACATGGCCAAGACAATCCTGATCGTCGACGATTCGAGCTCGCTGCGCACCGTGGTGAAGATCGCGCTGGTGCGCGCGGGCTATGAGGTGATCGAGGCGGTGGACGGCAAGGACGGTCTGGTGCAGCTGGACAAGGCCGGCAAGGTGAGCCTGATCGTCAGCGACGTGAACATGCCCAACATGGACGGCATCACCTTCGTCGGCCAGGTCAAGCAGCACCCGCGGCACCGGTTCACCCCGGTGATCATGCTGACCACCGAAGGCCAGGACGCCAAGAAAGAGCAGGGCCGTGCGGCCGGCGCCAAGGCGTGGATCGTCAAGCCTTTCAACCCACCGCAGTTGCTGGACGCCGTGTCCAAGCTGATCCTGCCCTAGCCCGGAGCACGCCGTGCCGCAAGCCCATTCACTGCCCGCAGAGCTGACGATCTACACCGTCGGCGAGTTGCATCCGCAATGGCTTGCCTGGCTCGCCGACGCCAGCAACCCTGACGGCTGCTCGCCCGAGTGCTGTGTCGACGCGGCCGCCGTCGATCTGGTCGATGCCGCCGGTCTGCAACTGCTGGCGTCGCTCTCGAATGGCCTGGCGCGGCAGCAACGCACCCTGCGGCTGCTCAACCCGAGCCCGCCTCTCGCCAAAGCCTGCGCAACGCTCGGGCTGTCTGCCTTGCTCGCGACCCCCGAATCAACGGAGGCCGTCTCGTGACCACCGCCGACAGCGACAACAGTTTCATCGCCGAGGCCTTGCCGGCCTTCATCAGCGAAGCGCGCGAACAAATCGAGATGCTCGAGCAGCTCTTGCTGCAGCTTGAGGACGCCCCCGGAGACCGTGAGCTGCTCGACGCACTGTTCCGTTGCGCCCACACCGTCAAGGGATCCGCCGGCATCTTCGGGCTCGACAAGGTGGTGGCATTCACGCATCACGTCGAAACACTGCTCGACCGCCTGCGTGAGGGCACGTTGTGCCTGACACCCGATCTCAGCTCGTTGCTGCTTCAGTGCAACGACCAGATTCGGGTCTTGGTGGATGCGGCCCAGCATCCGCAAGACGAGCTTGCCGACGACGTTCAAGCGCGCGCGGCGCTCGTGGAGCGACTGCGGGTGGCCAGTGGTTGCCCTGCGGTGGAAACGTCGAAGGCAGCAGCAGCCGGAGTGGCCCTCGTTGCTGCCCCGGCCAGTCCGCACCATTGGCATGTCTCGGTGCAATTCGGTGCCGACACCTTCCGCAACGGAATGGACCCGCTGGCCATCGTTCACTACGTCGGCGGGATGGGTGACATCCCTCGGGTCACCTGCGATGTCGCCGATGTCCCGGCACTCGATGCGCTCGACCCCGAAAGCTGCCACCTCGCCCTGGCATTCCGGTTGGACACCACCGCGACCCGCGCAGACATCGAGTCGGCTTTCAGCTTCGTGCGCGATGACTGCGTGCTGCACGTGGTCGAACCCGACGCATCGCCGCAGACCATCGCGGAACTGATCGAATCGATGCCCGACAACCCGCGCCTGGGCGACATTCTGATTGCGGCCGGCGCCATCAGCCGGATGCAGTTGCAGCAGGCTCTCGCGCGCCAGTCGGCAGCGGCCTTGACCTCAGGCAAGGCCCCGCTGCTCGGAGAAATACTGCAGGCCGACAGTGCATTGAGTCCGCAGGTCGTCGAGGCCGCGCTGCAAAAGCAGCAGAAGCAGCGCGCGACCACCGTCACCACCACCGTCGACGACACCCGCTTCATCCGCGTCCCGGCAGATCGACTCGATGACGTGATCAATCTGCTCGGCGAGCTGGTCATCGCGGGCGCGGGCGCGTCGTTGCTGGCGCGCCAGTCGCGTCAGGGCTCACTCATCGAAGCCAACGCCGAGATCAGTCGGTTGATCGAGGAGATCCGAAACGGCACGCTCCAGATGCGCATGGTGCCGATCGGCGAGACTTTCTCGCGATTTCGTCGCGTGGTGCGCGACACCGCAGCCGAACTGGGCAAGGACGTGGCGCTGACCATCGTCGGCGGCGACACCGAACTCGACAAGTCGGTCGTCGAGCGCATTGCCGACCCGCTGATGCACCTGGTGCGCAACGCGCTCGACCATGGGCTCGAACTCCCCGAACAACGTGCGGCTGCAGGCAAGGCGGCGCAGGGCAAGCTGACGCTGTCGGCCTGCCACGAATCAGGCAGCATCCTGATTCGAATCATCGACGACGGACGTGGCATTCAGCGTGAAAAAGTACTGCAACGCGCCTGGGACCGGGGGCTGATCGAGCGCGGCGTGACGCCGCCTGAGGACGAGATTCTCAAGCTCATCTTCGAGCCCGGCTTCTCCACCGCAGAGACGGTCACCAACCTCAGCGGACGTGGCGTCGGCATGGACGTGGTGCGCCGAAACATCGAGGCGCTGCGCGGCTCGGTGAATGTCTACAGCGACGTCGGTGAAGGCTCGCGCATCGAGATCCGCCTGCCGCTCACGCTGGCCATCATCGATGGCTTCCTGGTCGGTGTGGGCACCTCCAAATTCATCTTCCCGCTCGATGCGGTGGTCGAGGTGATCGAGAGCCGATCCACGACGACCGCGCTCGACGCCAGCGGCCGCAGCGTGGTCGATCTGCGAGGTCGCGTGCTGCCTGTCGTGAGCCTGCGCACGCTCTACGCGCTCGACTCGCCGGAACCCGAACGCAGCAGCGTCGTCGTCATTCAGTGTGGCGCCAGGCGCTACGGCGTGATGGTCGACGTGTTGCTCGGCCAGTACCAGACCGTCATCAAACCCCTGGGCCGCATGTTCAGGAGCCTGCGCGGCATGTCGGGCTCATCGATTCTCGGCAACGGCGAGGTCGCCCTGATCTTCGACGTCGCCTCCCTGAACCAACTGGCGGAGCGCCCGTCAACTGCGTTCGCCAGAGTTCCGCGTCACACCGGCTCGAACACCCACCTCTCCGCCGAAGGACAAACAGCATGAACCCGTCTCCCACCTCATGGATGGCCCGCCTCGTGGCCGGCTCACAACTGCAGCAAGCCGCCGAGCAAGTCGCTCAGCAGGAGCGTGCCCGGCTGGATCTGGAAGCGACCTTGGCCCAGGTCCAGGCCCGCCTCAGCGAGGTCGAAGCCGAGCTGAAGGTACGCACCGACGTCATGAACCTGACGAGCATCGTCTCGGAGGCCGACAAGAAGGGCGACATCCTCTGCGTGAACGAGAAGTTCCTCGAGGTCTCGAAGTACTCCAAGAACGAACTGATCGGGCACGGCCACAACACCACGCGCCACCCCGACATGCCCAAGGAAGTGTTCAAGCAGATGTGGTCGACGATCGGCCGCGGCGACATCTTCCGCGGCATCGTCAAGAACCGCGCGAAGGACGGCACGCCCTACTACGTCGACGCGGTCATCGCGCCGATCCTCGGCGACAACGGCAAGCCGATGAAGTACCTCGGCGTGCGTTACGACATCACCGAGGCCGAGATCGAGCGGCAGAACGCACGCGGCATCCTGGCAGCCATCGACACGTCGTACGCCTACATCGAGTTCGATCTGGGTGGCCACGTGCAAAGTGCCAACAACCATTTCCTGCAGACGCTGGGCTATTCGCTCGGCGAGATCGTCGGCAAGCACCATCGGATGTTCGTCGACCCGGCGCAGGCCGCCTCGCATGCGTACACGCAGTTCTGGCGTGATCTCAATGAGGGCAAGGCACAGAACGAGGT
The DNA here is from genome assembly GCA_030654805.1 of Burkholderiaceae bacterium. Taxonomy (GTDB): domain Bacteria; phylum Pseudomonadota; class Gammaproteobacteria; order Burkholderiales; family Burkholderiaceae_C; genus PBB1. The sequence continues at coordinate 110,275 of JAURWR010000040.1, read as the reverse complement.
GTTCAAGCGCATCAGCAAGACGGGCAAGGAGGTCTGGATCCAGGCGGTCTACGCGCCGGTCAAGGACGAGATGGGCCGGGTGGTAAAGGTGGTGAAGATCGCCACCGACGTCACCGCGCAGGTCAACGCCACCAACATGCTGACCCAGGCCGTGGAACAGGCGCAAAAAGTCACCGCCGCCGCCAGCAACGGCGACCTCACGCAGCGCATCCCGCTGGATGGCAAGAGCGGCCCGATCGGCGAGCTGTGCGCCGGCGTCAACTCGTTGATGGAAACCACCTCGGTGATCTTCGACGACGTGGGTCGCGTGTTCGGCGCACTCGCGGCAGGTGATCTGTCGCAGCGCATCACCCGCCACTACGAGGGCACGTTCGGTCAGGTGCGCAACGATGCCAACGCCACCAGCGAGAAGCTGGCGGGCATCATCGAGGACGTGGGCCGTGTCTTCTCGGGCCTCGCCAACGGCGACCTGTCGCAGCGCATCACCCGCGACGCCGAAGGCACCTTCGACCAGGTCAAGCAGGACGCCAACACCAGCTGCGACAAGCTCGCCAGCATCATCGAAGAGGTGCGTTCCGCAGCGGATGCGTTGACCGGCGCCGCCAACCAGGTGAGCGCCACGGCGCAGAGCCTGTCGCAATCGGCGAGCGAGCAAGCCTCGTCGGTCGAGCAGACCACCGCGTCCATCGACCTGATGTCGGCGTCGATCGCCCAGAACAGCGACAACGCCCGCGTCACCGACGGCATGGCGACCAAGGCCAGCAAGGAAGCCAGCGACGGCGGCCAAGCGGTCACGCAGACGGTCAGCGCGATGAAGCAGATCGCCCAGAAGATCAGCATCGTCGACGACATCGCCTACCAGACCAACCTGCTGGCGCTCAATGCCGCGATCGAAGCGGCCCGCGCTGGCGAACACGGCAAGGGCTTCGCCGTGGTGGCGGCTGAGGTGCGCAAGCTGGCCGAGCGCAGCCAGGAAGCCGCCAAGGAAATCGGCGACCTCGCCAGCAACAGCGTCAGCACCGCAGAACGGGCCGGCAAGCTGCTCGACGAGATCGTGCCGAGCATCCAGAAGACCAGCGAACTGGTGCAGGAGATCGCCGCCGCCTCACAGGAGCAGAGCCAGTCGGTCACGGAGATCGGCGGCGCGATGGGTCAGCTCAGCAAGGCCACGCAGCAGAACGCCTCGGCGTCCGAAGAGCTGGCCGCGACCTCCGAGGAGCTGTCGGGCCAGGCCGAGCAGTTGCAGCAGTCGGTGGCCTTCTTCAACCTCGGCGGCGATGCCGCACCGGCTCGCCGAGGCAAACCCGAGGCAGGCGGCATGGAGCGCCGGTCACCGAACTCGCCATTGCGCGTGGCCAAGGGTGGCGCCACAAGCCGGCCTGCGGCCACCGGCACGCACGGCAACTTCCGTCCCTATTGAGGAGGACGCCATGAGCACGCACGCCCCGACTCGCGGCGGCTCCTCGGCTGAGGAAGCCCCGTCCCAGTACCTCACCTTCCTGCTCGGCAACGAGGTGTTCGCGATGGACATCCGCACCGTCCGCGAGATCATCCAGTACGGGCCGATGACCACGGTCCCGCTGATGCCGGACTTCGTGCGCGGCGTGATCAACCTGCGCGGCGCGGTGGTTCCGGTGATCGACCTGCAGGCGCGCTTCGGCCGACCGGCCGCCCAGATCGGCAAGAAGACCTGCATCGTGATCTTCGATGCCATGCGCGACGGCGAACGCGTCGAACTCGGCCTGCTCGTCGACGCCGTCAGCGAGGTGATCGACATCGGCAACGATCAGATCGAACCACCGCCGAATTTCGGTGCCTCGTTACGTCGCGACTTCATTCGCGGCATGGGCAAGGTAGCGAACCGCTTCGTGATCATCCTCGAGCCCGACAAGGCCTTCGACGTGAACGAGATGGCCCAGCTTTGCGAAGCGGCCCAGGAGCCGATGGCGGCCTGAGTCCACGCGGCGGGTGGCGCGGAAACGGCAACGAGCCGACCGCACTGCACCACCCTACACCCCATCCGGAAGGAATCCATGGAAGCGCTGCGTGACGACACCTTCCGCCGCATCACCGACCTGATGTACTCGGCGATCGGCCTGTCCTTCGCGGACAGCAAGAAGCCGCTGATCTCGTCGCGCCTCGGGCCGCGCATCCAGCGGCTCGGCCTCGGCGGCTACGAGGACTACCTCGCGCTGATCTCTGAGGACGAAGACGGTGGAGAGTTCCAGGTCGCCGTCGACCTGCTCACCACCAACGAGACCTATTTCTTCCGCGAGCCCGCGCATTACGACCTGCTGGAGCGGGAGCTGACGCGCAACAAGCCGCAGCAGCTTTCAGTCTGGAGCGCCGCTTCGTCGTTCGGCGACGAGGCCTACAGCACCGCGATGCTGCTGTCCGACCTGCAGCAGCAAGGTCGCATCGGCAGCCAGTGGAAGATCCTGGGCACCGACATCAGCGACCGCGTGCTGCGCAGCGCGATCGAGGCGGTCTACCCCGAGGACCGGCTGCGCAACGTTTCGCCCGAGCGCATGCGCCGCCACTGCCTGCGGGGGGACGGGGCCTCCGAAGGCCTGGCCCAGATCAGCCCGAAGCTGCGCACGCACGTCAGCTTCGGACAGCTCAACCTGTGCCAGCCGATCGAGGACATCGGGCCCTTCGACGTGATCTTCCTGCGCAACGTGCTGATCTACTTCGACGCGCCGACCAAGCGCGACGTGGTCGACCGGGTGCTGACCCAGCTGCGTCCCGGCGGGTTGTTCTTCATCGGCACCGCCGAAGGCCGCGTGGCCTGCAACACGCCGCTGCAGGCCCTGGCGCCCGGTGCGTTCCGCAAGACCTCTCCATGAATGACGGCTGACGACAACCGATGCAACCGATGATTCTGGAACCGCTGGGGCCGCTGCACACGCTGCATCCGGGTGATGTCGTCTGCGCGGAGCGTGGTGAGCGCCTGGAAACGCTGCTGGGCTCATGCGTGGCGATCGTGCTCACCGATCCGCGGCGCACGCTGGGCGCGATGTGCCACATCGTGCATGCGAGCCGGGCCGTTGCCGGCGTCACCGAGACCGGTGCCTACGCCGAGGTCGCGCTCGACACGATGTACGCGCTGCTGCGGGAGCGCGGCATCGACCCGCGGCAATGCGAAGCCTACGTCTACGGGGGCGGCAACATGTTCCCGCAGCTGTTTACCAACGCGGCGCACGTCGGCGAGCGCAACGCCCGCTGGGCGCTCGATGCGCTGGCTCAGGACGGGGTGCGCGTACTGTTCCACGATCTCGGCGGCGATACCTACCGCCGGCTGTCGTGGACCGTCGGCCCGAATGCGCCGCAGGTCACTGCGGTGCCGGTTTGAGGAACCCACTTTCATGGCAATCAAGGTCTACGTGGTCGACGACTCGGCCGTGGTGCGTCAGACGCTGATGCACCTGCTGCAGGGCGACGCCGAGATCGAACTGATGGGCAGTGCGCCGAATCCGCTGATCGCCGGACCGGCGATCCGCAAGAACCGTCCCGACGTGCTGCTGCTCGACATCGAGATGCCCGGCATGGACGGTCTCACGTTCCTGCGCCAGATCATGGAGGAGTCACCGATCCCGACGGTGATCTGCTCGACGCTGACCACCGATGGCAGCCGCATTGCGCTGGATGCGCTGGCGGCCGGCGCGGTGGCGGTGGTTGCCAAGCCTCGCCTGGGGCTCAAGCAGTTCCTCGAGGACTCGCGGCGCGAGTTGCTTCAGACGCTGAAGACGGCCGCCCGCTCACGGCCACGCGCCGGCATGTCGGCACCACGCGTCAACACGTCTGCCGCAGCCGCCGCACCCAGGCCGCCCATCGCCGGTCTGCATGCCTTGTCGATGAACAAGCCGGTGGTGATCGGCAGTTCGACCGGTGGCACGCAGGCGCTCGAATTGGTGCTGACCTCGCTGCCCGGCGACAGCCCCGGCATCGCGATCGTGCAGCACATGCCCGAAAAATTCACCGCGATGTATGCGCAGCGCCTCGACGGCCTCTGCCAGATGAACATCCGCGAGGCCAAGGACGGAGACCGGCTCGAACGCGGCGTCGTGCTGATCGCCCCGGGCGGGCGCCACATGCAGTTGCGCAAGGCCGGCGGCCAGTATTTCGCCGTGGTCGCCGACGGCCCGCCCGTGAACCGCCACAAGCCCTCGGTGGACGTGCTGTTCCGCTCCGCGGCCGAGTGCGCCGGCAAAGACCTGCTGGCGCTGATCCTGACCGGCATGGGCGACGACGGCGCGCGCGGCATGAAGCTGCTGCACGACCGGGGCGCCCGCACGATCGCGCAGAACGAAGAGACCTGCGTCGTCTTCGGCATGCCCAAGGAAGCCATCAAGCTCGGGGGGGTCGACGAGATCCTGCCCCTGTCGCAGATGTCCTCGGCGATCCGGGCCTTCGACGCCCGCGGTTGACCGGCAGCACCGCCATCGATCCGCTTCGCGCTCACTGACATCCCCTTGGAAAGGGATGTCAGCGCCGTTCGTGGCTGATGCGTTGAGTGCAGGTGTGAACCAGTTCTCAATGGAACCGAATGCGGCGTTGCAGAGTCGCTGTATCAGACCCTTTTTGAAGTTACTTCCTCTCCAAGGGCATACAAATTGCTGGTACTGTGGGCATGAGAATTTGAAACTGAGGTGCAGTTCACCAGCTTCTTTTGACTTCCTCGCTCGCTGTGAGGAACAAGCTAGAAACCGTCGGTGTTGATATCGCGGAAAGCTCTGATGGAGCCCTGAAGTTAGGACTTCATCAGAACTTCCCCAGACGATGACAGGGCCCGTCGCCCCGTCATCGCCTCCTAGTCAGCCAGGAGATCGACATGGACGTGATCAGTCATTTCGCCGCTCGATTCGAGCGCACGCGCGAAGAGGAACTCTCGATCGAGGAGTACCTCGCCGAATGCAAACGCAACCGGGTGGCCTACGCCAGCGCGGCCGAGCGCATGCTGCAAGCGATCGGTGAGCCACAGACAGTGGACACGCGCAACGACCCGCGCCTGTCGCGCCTGTTCGCCAACAAGGTCATCAAGATCTACCCTGCGTTCGCCGAGTTCTACGGCATGGAAGACGCCATCGAGCAGGTGGTCAGCTACTTCCGCCACGCGGCGCAGGGCCTCGAAGAGAAGAAGCAGATCCTCTACCTGCTCGGCCCCGTGGGCGGCGGCAAGAGCAGCATCGCCGAACGCCTCAAGCAGCTGATGCAGGAGGTGCCGTTCTACGCGATCAAGGGCTCGCCGGTGAACGAGTCGCCGCTCGGCCTGTTCGACGCGATCGAGGACGGCCCGATCCTCGAAAAGGAATACGGCATCCCGCGCCGCTACCTGCAGCGGGTGCTGTCGCCGTGGGCGGTCAAGCGGCTCGAAGAGTACGGCGGCGACATCCGCCAATTCAAGGTCATCAAGCGCTACCCGTCGGTACTCAAGCAGATCGGCATCGCGAAGACCGAGCCGGGTGACGAGAACAACCAGGACATCAGTTCGCTGGTCGGCAAGGTCGACATCCGCAAGCTCGAAACCTACGCGCAGGACGACCCCGATGCGTACAGCTTCTCGGGCGGTCTGTGCCTGGCGAACCAGGGTCTGCTGGAGTTCGTCGAGATGTTCAAGGCACCGATCAAGGTGCTGCACCCGCTGCTGACCGCCACGCAGGAAAGCAACTTCAAGGGCACCGAAGGCTTCGGCGCGATCCCGTTCGACGGCATCGTGCTCGCCCACAGCAACGAGAGCGAGTGGAAGGCGTTCCGCAACAACAAGAACAACGAGGCCTTCCTCGACCGCATCTACATCGTCAAGGTGCCGTACTGCCTGCGTGTGTCCGAAGAGGTCAAGATCTACGAGAAGCTGCTGCGCGGCTCGTCGCTGGCGCAGGCGACCTGCGCACCGGGCACGCTGAAGATGATGAGCCAGTTCGCGATCCTGACCCGCTTGAAGGAGCCCGAGAACTCGTCGCTGTATTCCAAGATGCTGGTCTACGACGGCGAGAACCTGAAGGACACCGACCCGCGCGCCAAGAGCTTCCAGGAGTACCGCGACTACGCCGGCGTCGACGAGGGCATGAGCGGTATCAGCACGCGCTTCGCCTTCAAGATCATCAGCAAGGTGTTCAACTTCGACTCGACCGAGGTCGCCGCCAACCCGGTGCACCTGATGTACGTGCTCGAACAGCAGATCGAGCGCGAGCAGTTCCCGGCCGAGACCGAGCAGAAGTACCTCGCATTCATCAAGGAACACCTGTCGGTGCGCTATGCCGAATTCATCGGCAAGGAGATCCAGACCGCCTACCTGGAGAGCTACAGCGAGTACGGCCAGAACATCTTCGACCGCTACGTCACCTACGCCGACTACTGGATCCAGGACCACGAATACCGCGACACCGACACCGGCGAAGTGTTCGATCGCGGCTCGCTGAACGGCGAACTCGAGAAGATCGAGAAGCCGGCCGGTATCAGCAACCCGAAGGACTTCCGCAACGAGATCGTCAACTTCGTGCTGCGCGCACGCGCCAACAACGCCGGCAACAACCCGGTGTGGACGAGCTACGAGAAGCTGCGCACCGTGATCGAGAAGAAGATGTTCTCGAACACCGAGGAGCTGCTGCCGGTGATCAGCTTCAACGCCAAGGCCAGCGCCGACGAGGCCAAGAAGCACGAGGACTTCGTCACCCGCATGGTCGCCAAGGGCTACACGCCGAAACAGGTGCGGCTGCTGTGCGAGTGGTACCTGCGCGTCAGGAAGAGCAGCTGATGAACACCGGAGCGCGGATCGGCAAGCGAAGCGCAAGCCGTCCGTCCAGCAGACGCCGCGGAACCGGCTTCGCCGGGCCGCTGGCGGCGCCCCCCTGGGGGGGAGCGCCGAAGGCGCAACGGGGGGGAGCTTGATGTTCCAGCAGATCATCGACCGGCGACTCGCGGGCAAGAACAAATCGATCGGCAACCGCGAGCGCTTCCTGCGGCGCCACAAGGAGCAGATCCGCGAGGCGGTCAAGCGCGCGGTCGATGGCCGCAGCATCCGTGACCTGGCGCAGGGCGAGGACATCCACATCCCGAAGCGCGACATCTCCGAGCCGGTGTTCGGCCACGGCCCCGGCGGCAAGCGCGAGATGGTGCATCCGGGCAACCAGGACTACGTGCGCGGTGATCGCATCGAGCGACCGAAGGGCGGCGGTGGCAGCGGGAGCGGCGGCGGGCAGGCCAGCGACTCCGGCGAGGGCGAGGACGACTTCGTCTTCCACCTGAGCAAGGAAGAATTCATGCAGGTCTTCTTCGACGACCTGGCCTTGCCCAACCTCGCCCGCACCACCCTGGCCGAGACGCCCGAGTTCAAGACGCACCGCGCCGGCTACAGCAGCGACGGCAACCCGAGCAACCTGCACGTGGTGCGCTCGATGCGCGGCGCGATCGGGCGGCGCATCGCGATCGGCAGCGGTTCGCGGCGCGAGCTGCACCGGCTCGAAGCGCACCTGGATCACTTGCTGAGCCACCCGGAGCCGAATCCGCGTGCGCACGAGATCGCCCCGTTGCGGCTCGAAATTGAAGCGCTGCGCACGCGGTTGAAGCGCATCCCGTACCTCGACCCGATCGACCTGCGCTACCGCAGCCGCGTGCGCGTGCCGATGCCGACCTCGAAGGCGGTGATGTTCTGCCTGATGGACGTGTCGGGATCGATGGACGAAGCGCGCAAGGACCTGGCCAAGCGCTTCTTCATCCTGCTGTACCTGTTCCTGACACGACACTACGAAAAGATCGACATCGTATTCATTCGCCACCACACGCAGGCGCAGGAGGTCGACGAGCAGAACTTCTTCCATTCCACCGAGACAGGCGGCACGGTGGTGTCGAGCGCGCTGGTGCTGATGGAAGAGATCGCACGGGCGCGCTACCCAACCGCCGAATGGAACATCTACGGCGCGCAGGCCAGCGATGGCGACAACTGGCACCACGACAGCGGCCGCTGTCGCGAGATCCTCGCCAACAAGATCCTCCCGCTGTGCCGCTACTTCGCCTACGTGCAGGTGGCCGAGGAAGAGCAGAACCTGTGGGACGAGTACGCCGCGCTGTCGGCCGAGAGCAAGGCGTTCGCGGTGCGCAAGGCCACCGAGGCTTCGCAGATCTACCCGGTGTTTCGCGACCTGTTCAAAAAAGAGGGGACACCCGCATGAGCCTGCCCAGCCATCCGAAAGGCGAATTCACCGCAGTACGCAGCACGGAGGTTGCCGGATGAGCGCCGCGTCTTCTCCTGTCGTCTCCCCCCTCACGGCCGCCAAGGACCCGACGCCCGATGTGTTCGACGGCGTCATCAAGGAACGCCCGGGCCGGGTCAAGCGAGCGGCCGATGTGGCGACGCCAGCGCGCGCGGCGCAGCCGCTGCCGGCGTCGAACGACTGGTCGTTCGAATCGATCGACCAGTACCACACGGTGATCCGCGAGACCGCCGAGCGCTTCGGCCTCGACACCTACCCGAACCAGCTCGAGATCATCACCGCCGAGCAGATGATGGACGCCTACGCATCGGTCGGCATGCCGGTGAATTACCGCCACTGGAGCTACGGCAAGGAGTTCATCTCGACCGAGAAGAACTACCGCCGCGGCCACATGGGGCTGGCGTACGAGATCGTCATCAACTCCAACCCTTGCATCAGCTACCTGATGGAGGAGAACACGATGGCGATGCAGGCGCTGGTGATCGCGCACGCCGCCTACGGGCACAACAGCTTCTTCAAGGGCAACTACCTGTTCCGCATGTGGACCGACGCGTCGTCGATCATCGACTACCTCGTCTATGCCAAGAACTACGTCGCCGAATGCGAGCAGCGACACGGGCTCGATGCTGTCGAGGAGATGCTCGACAGCTGCCACTCGCTGATGAATCACGGTGTCGACCGCTACCGGCGGCCCAGCAAGTTGAGCCTGGCGCAGGAGCGCGAGCGACGCACCGAGCGTGAGGCCTACGCGCAGCAGCAGGTCAACGATATGTGGCGCACCCTGCCGCCGAAGTTCGGCAAGAGCGCCGAGAAAGCTGCCGAGGAAGCCAAGCGATTCCCCGAAGAGCCGCAGGAGAACCTGCTCTACTTCATCGAGAAGAATGCCCCGCTGCTTGAACCCTGGCAGCGCGAGATCGTGCGCATCGTGCGCAAGGTCGCGCAATATTTCTACCCGCAGCGCCAGACGCAGGTGATGAACGAAGGCTGGGCGACCTTCTGGCACCACCACCTGCTCAACACGATGTACGACGACGGCCACCTGACCGACGGCGTGATGATCGAATGGCTGAAGTCGCATACCAACGTCGTTTACCAGCCACCGGTCGGGCACAAGGCCTACAGCGGCATCAACCCGTACGCGCTGGGCTTTGCGATGTACACCGACATCAAGCGCATCTGCCAGAAACCGACCGAAGAAGACCGTCACTGGTTCCCGGACATCGCGGGGTCGGACTGGCTCGAGACGCTCGACCACGCGATGCGCAACTTCAAGGACGAGAGCTTCATCGGGCAGTACCTGTCACCGAAGCTGATGCGCGATTTCCGGCTGTTCGCGATCACCGACGACGAGAAGGAAAAGGAACTCGAGGTGTCGGCCATCCACGACGACGCCGGCTACCGCAAAGTGCGCGAGGCGCTGTCGAGGCAATACGACCTGGGGAGCCGCGAACCCAACATCCAGGTCTGGAGCGTCAACGTGCGCGGCGACCGATCCCTGACGCTGCGCCACACGCAACACAACGACCGCCCGCTGAACGACGGTGCACAGGAAGTACTCAAGCACGTGGCCCGGCTGTGGGGCTTCGGGGTGCACCTCGAAAGCGTCAAGGGCTCAGGCGAGATCAGCAAGCGCTGGTCGCTCAGCGCACCTGGGGATTGAACGCGGAGCGGGATCCGGGTTTCGCCACAGACGCGCTCACCACGCGAAGATCTTCCCCGGGTTCATGATGTTCTTCGGGTCGAGCGCCCGCATGATGCTTCGCGCATCATGCCGACCGCACCCGCGCCGGTCTCGTCGATCAGGAAGCCCTGCTTGTGCAGGCCGATGCCGTGCTCACCGGTGCAGGTTCCGCCGAGTCGCAACGCGCACTGAACCAGTTGCGCATTCAATCGCTCGGCGGTCTCGTGCTCCTTGGGCCGTGTCGGATCGGATCGGTCAGGTAGCAGAGGTGGAAGTTGCCGTCGCCGACGTGGCCCAGCAAAAAGTACGGCAGGCCTGAGGCCTCGACCTCGGCCACACTGTCGTTGATGCATTCCGCCAGACGCGAGATCGGCACGCAGGCGTCGGTGGTGACGCAGCTGCAGCCGGGCTTCGTCTGCAGCCCGGCGAGGTAGGCGTGATGGCGCGCGGTCCACAGCGTCGTGCGCTGTGCTGGTGTCGTGGCCCACTGGAAGTGCTCGCCGCCGAACTCGGCTGCGACGGTCTGAACGGCGGCTGCCTGTTCCTGCACGCCGGCTTCGCTGCCGTGGAACGCCATCAACAGCATCGGCGACTCGGGCAAGGCCCACCGGTCGTGCCGGTTGACGCGCGCACCGCCCGCGCCGTCGAGCAGCGAGGACCGAAGCGTGCCTTCAACCCATCGAGCATGACTGCGGGCACGGGGCGGGCGGTGAACGACGGGGGGACAGGGATGGGACGGGGTGCATTCATCGCGAACCGTTCAAGGTGCCAGACTCGACATTGTTCACTCGGCGGCGCAGGCGCAGATGGCCTGGCTTTGTTCGGGCATCATGCTGCCCCGACCCGGACGCGCGCGCCGGCAGCACCACAGGAACAGGCTTCATTCATGTCCAACCGACTCACACAGATCGCCACCCGCACCGGCGACGACGGCACCACCGGGCTGGGCGATGGCAACCGAGTGTCCAAGGACAGCCTGCGCGTGCATGCGATGGGCGATGTGGACGAACTCAACTCGCAACTCGGTGTGCTGCTCGCCGAGCCGCTGCCAGACGACGTGCGCGAGCTGCTGGTGGTGATCCAGCACGAGCTCTTCAACCTCGGCGGCGAGCTCTCGATCCCGGGCTACGAGCTGCTGAAGACCGCGGCCGTGATCCAGCTCGATGAAGCCCTCGCCCGCTACAACGACGTGCTGCCCAGGCTGAAGGAATTCATCCTGCCTGCCGGCACGCGCAGCGCCGCGCTGGCACATGTGGCTCGCACCATCGCACGCCGCGCCGAGCGCGCGGTCGTGGCACTGGCCGCCGTCGAGGCCGTGCGGGCTGAGCCCCGGCACTACCTGAACCGCCTGAGCGACCTGCTGTTCGTGCTGGCCCGCGTGCTCAACCGCGCGAACCTCGATGGCCTGGGTGGCGACGACGTTTACTGGAAGAGCGAACGCCTCCAGCGCGAGGACGCCGCCGCCGAGTAACCCCGGCGGCGTCCTGCTTCGCCAGCTCAGCGGCGGCGAGCCTTGATCGCGCTGCTCAGCGTATCGAGCACCGTCAGCGTGTCGTTCCAGCCGATGCAGGCGTCGGTGATGCTCTGCCCATGCGCGAGCTTGGCCGGGTCGTCCTTGCCCGGGCTGAACTTCTGCGCACCGGGGTTCAGGTGGCTCTCGACCATCACGCCGAAAATGCTTCGGCTGCCGCCCGCCAGTTGCGCCGCGATGTCGCGGGCCACGTCGTTCTGCTTCTCGTGCTGCTTGCTGCTGTTGGCGTGCGAGCAGTCGACCATCAGCGTCGCCGGCAGCTTGGCGGCCGCCAGGTCCTTGCAAGCCGCCGCGACATGCGCCGCGTCGTAGTTGGGCTCCTTGCCGCCGCGCAGGATCAGGTGGCAATCAGGGTTGCCGGTGGTCTCGACGATCGCGACCTGACCGTTCTTGTGCACGCTCAGGAAGTGGTGCGGACGGGCGGCCGCCTGGATCGCATCGGTGGCAATGCGGATGTTGCCGTCGGTGCCGTTCTTGAAGCCGATCGGCGCTGAAAGCCCCGACGACAGCTCGCGATGCACCTGGCTCTCGGTCGTGCGGGCGCCGATCGCGCCCCAGCTGATCAGGTCACCGATGTACTGCGGGCTGATGGTGTCGAGGAACTCGCTGCCCGCAGGCACGCCGAGGCGATTGATCTCGACCAGCAACTGGCGGGCCATGCGCAGACCCTCGTCGATGCGGTAGCTCTCGTCCAGGTACGGATCGTTGATCAGGCCCTTCCAGCCCACGGTCGTGCGCGGCTTCTCGAAGTAAACACGCATCACGACTTCGAGCGTGTCGGCATGGCGGTCGCGCTGCTCTTTCAGCTTGCGTGCGTACTCGATCGCTGCCGCCGGGTCGTGGATCGAGCACGGCCCGACGATCACCAGCAGCCGATCGTCCTGGCCCGACATGATGCGGCGGATGCGCTTGCGGGTTTCGCCCACCAGCGCCTCGATCGCAGTCCCGCGGATCGGGAAGAAGCGAATCAGGTGCTCGGGTGGCGGCAGCGGGGTGACGTCGCGGATGCGTTCGTCGTCGGTCTGGCTGGTCCTTTCACTGAGTGCGTGACGTCCTTCGGTGGCGGCGTTCTGGTTGGGCATGATGAGCTCCAGGGTTCGGGTGGATGGGTTGTCTCGTGATCGAGGAAGCCTGCATGGTCGAAAAAAAACCGCCGGGGGGTGCCCGGCGGTTTCGAGATTCGGTCTGCGTTTCGGTCTGTCTACGCGCTAGCCTCTCGTCCGCCGGTGCGGTTTGAGAACCAGAAGTAGAAGAAACCGAAAGCGTGCTTCATTGCCGAAGCAATGTACCACGCAGGCCTGGTGTCGCTTCTCAGGCGGTGCCGCCAACCGTCAGTCGATCGATGCGCAACGTCGGCTGGCCCACGCCCACCGGCACGCTCTGACCTTCCTTGCCGCAGGTGCCGACACCGGTGTCGAGCTTCATGTCGTTGCCGATCATGCTGACGCGGGTCAGCGCGTCCGGGCCGTTGCCGATGATGGTGGCGCCCTTCACCGGGTACTGGATCTTGCCGTTCTCGACCCAGAACGCCTCGCTGGCCGAGAAAACGAACTTGCCGCTCGTGATGTCGACCTGCCCGCCGCCGAAGTTGGACGCATACAAGCCGCGCTTCAGCCCGGCGATGATTTCCTCTTTCGTCTTGTCGCCACTGAGCATGTAGGTGTTGGTCATGCGCGGCATCGGCACCGCAGCGTAGCTTTCACGGCGGCCGTTGCCTGTCGGCTTGACGCCCATCAGCCGTGCGTTCATCGAGTCCTGAAGGTAGCCCTTCAGGATGCCATCCTCGATCAGAACGTTGCGCTGGCTGGGGTTGCCCTCGTCGTCGATGTTCAGCGAGCCGCGCCGGTCGGGCAGCGTGCCATCGTCGAGCACGGTGACACCCTTGGCGGCAACACGCTGGCCGATCAGACCGCTGAACGCGCTCGATCCCTTGCGGTTGAAGTCGCCCTCGAGTCCGTGGCCGATGGCTTCGTGCAGCAGCACGCCCGGCCAGCCGGACCCCAGCACGACGCTCATCTCGCCCGCCTTCGCCGGCCGGGATTCGAGGTTGGTGAGCGCCGCGTTGACGGCATCGTTCACGTAGCTTTCGATCACGGCGGCGTCAAAGTAGCCGTAACCGAAACGGCCACCACCCCCGCTGCTGCCGGTCTCGCGACGCACTTCACCTTTGAGCGTCTGCTCGGCGATGACCGTCACGCTCAGGCGCACCAGCGGCCGCACGTCGGCCGCTCGGGTGCCGTCGGCACGGGCGACCAGCACCACGTCGTACTCGCCGGCGATGCTCGCCATCACCTGCTTGATGCGCGGGTCCTTCGCGCGGGCCAGCTTTTCCACGCGCTCCAGCAAGGCCACCTTCTGCGTGCTGTCGAGCGACGCGATCGGGTCCATCGGTGCGTACAGCACGCGGCTGCCAGCGACCTTGCGCGCCGTGTCGATCTTCACCCGCCGGCTCTGACCCGCTGCGGCGATCGTGCGCACGGTCTGCGCAGCATCCATCAGCGCCGCTTCGGAGATGTCGTCCGAGTAGGCAAATGCCGTTTTCTCGCCGGCCACGGCGCGCACGCCGACGCCCTGGTCGATCCCGAAGCTGCCGCTCTTGACGATGCCTTCTTCCAGGCTCCAGCCCTCGCTGCGGGTGTATTGGAAGTACAGGTCGGCGTCGTCGATGCGGTGCGTGGCGATGGCCTGCAGGGCGCGAGTCAGCGCCGCTTCGGACAGACCGAAGGGCTCGATCAGCAACGCCTGAGCAATGCCCAGGCGTTCGATGGTGGGTTCGCGCGAAATCATCGGTGGTCTTTCAAAGCTCAAACGATTGTAGAAGTGGGGCATCACAGGTGGTTTCAAGGGGCAAGCGACGGACGCCCTCGCACCTTTGGGGAGAGGGTTGGGGTGAGGGGCAGCGGCGGGGAAATAGGCCTCTCCCTCAGGCCAGCGCCCTCACCCCTGCCCTCTCCCAGAGGGAGAGGGAGTCATGCAGATGCGTCTTTCAACGCCAGGGCCCGCGCGTACAGCGCATTGCGTGGCGCACCGCTCAGCGCGGCGGCCAGCGACACCGCCTGCTTCAGCGGCAGTTCGGCCAACAGGGTGCGCAACACGATGTCATGCCGAGCCGCTTCGTCGGCCGACTCGCTGGGCGCGACCGCGTGCAGCACCAGCACGAACTCGCCGCGCAGCCGGTTCGGGTCGGTGGCCAACCAACCGGGCAGCGCCGAGGCCGGCAGCGTCGCCACGGTCTCGAACTGCTTGGTCAGTTCGCGGCAAAGCGTCACGGCACGCCCACCGCACGCTTCGGCCAGGCCCTCCGCAAGCGCCTCGATGCGGTGGGGCGCCTCGAACAACACCTGGGTCTCGCTGGCAGCCGCGAGCGTCTTCAGTGCGAGCGCGCGCTCATTTCCCTTGGTCGGCAGGAAGCCGATGAATAGAAACCCGCTGCCGACGGTGTCGCCCGCCACACTGACCGCCGTGACGGCACTGCTGGCGCCCGGCACCGCCACGACAGGGCGTCCCGAGACCGCAACGGCCGCCACCAGCACAGCCCCCGGATCGCTGATGGCCGGCGTCCCCGCATCGCTGACATATGCGACCCGCTCGCCGCGGGCCAGCCGCGCAATGACATCGCCGGCCGACGACTGCTCGTTGTGCTGATGAACCGCAAGCAGCGGCTTGTCCAGCCCCAGGTGGCGCAACAGTGGAGCCGTGTGCCGGGTGTCCTCACAGGCCACCGCATCGACCAGCGACAACACATGGATCGCTCGCAACGTCAGATCGGCAAGGTTGCCGATCGGTGTCGCGACCACGTACAACGCACCGGCGGGATACTGCTGGCTGCCGGCCGCGGCGGCCGCAGCCTGGAGCAACAAAGGGGCGATGGGTGTGGTCACGACGAAGGCGGTGGGAGATGGAGGCGAGGCCCGCGCACTGGCGCATCTGCTGGCCCACGGGCTCACGCTCGTGCAACGCAATTATCGGGTCGCAGCCGGACCGCACGCCCGGGGCGGCGAAATCGATCTGATCCTGCGCGACCGCGACGGCACGCTGGTCTTCGTCGAGGTGAAAGCTCGCAAGACCGCTGGGTACGGCGGGGCGGCCGCCAGCGTCAGCGCAACCAAGCAGCGCAGCTTGATCTTCACGGCGCAGTGCTTTCTGCGCGCCTGGGCGTCCCCGCCGGCCTGCCGGTTCGACGTGGTGGCGATCGAGGGCGATCGCATCGAGTGGTTGCGCGGTGCTTTCGACGCGGGTTGAACAGAGGCATGCTGGTCACGCTCGGTGACGATTTGCACGGAACCTGCGCTTCATGATGCCGTCTTATGATCAATCAACCATGATTGAACAACGCATCCAGCAACAGTTTTTCGACAGCGCCGACCTGAAGTATGCGGCGGCTGAAGTGCTCAGCAAGCCGATTGCCGATGCAGTCGAGGCGGTCGTCGGCTGCATCACCGCCGGCGGCAAGGTGCTGGTGTGCGGCAACGGTGGGTCGGCCAGCGATGCCCAGCATTTCGCCGCCGAATTCGTCGGCCGTTTCGAGCGCGAGCGTCCCGGCCTGGCGGCGCTGGCGCTGACGACCGACAGCTCCATCCTCACCGCGATCGGCAACGACTACGACTTCAACTCGATCTATTCGAAGCAGGTCCAGGCGCTGGGCAACCCGGGCGACTTGCTGATCGCCATCAGCACCAGCGGCAATTCAGGCAACGTGCTGGCGGCCGTGGCCGCCGCGCACGCCAAGGACATGACCGTCGTGGCACTGACCGGCCGGGCCGGCGGCAAGCTCGGCGCCTTACTCACGGACACCGACGTGCACATCTGTGTGCCCCACGATCGCACCGCACGCATCCAGGAAGTCCACGGCCTCGCCCTGCACTGCCTCTGCGATGCGGTGGACCAACAGTTACTCGGAGAACAAGAATGAATCGATTGTCCAAATTGGCCCTGTCACTGCTGGCAGCTGTCACCATGTCGACCACGTTGACGGGCTGCTTCCCGCTGGTGCTTGGCGGCGCGATGGTCGGCGGCACGGCGGTCTACACCGACCGGCGCACCTCCGGCACCCAGCTCGAGGACGAGGCGATCGAACTCAAGGCGCTCAGTCGCAACTCAGAAGCGATCGGCTCGCGCGGCCGGGTCAGCGTGACCAGTTACAGCCGGCTGGTGCTGATCACCGGCGAGGTGACCAGCGATGCCGACCGGGCGCTGATTGAAAAGACGGTATCGCGCGTCGAGAACGTGCGTTCGATCGTCAACGAGCTGGCCATCGTGAAGGAGCTACCTTCGTCGAGCATCGGAACCGACGCCATCGTGACCGGCAAGGTCAAGGCATCGCTGATCGACTCAAAAGATGTGCTCGCCCAGGCCGTGAAGGTCGTCACCGAGCGCGGAACGGTCTACCTGATGGGTCGTGTCACCGAGCGCGAGGCCATGCGCGCCGCCGAAATCACGCGTGGTGTCAGCGGCGTGCAAAAGGTCGTGCGAGTGTTCGAGATCATCAGTGAGAACGAGCTGGCCAATCTGAACACCACCGCGCCCGCCTCGAAGTGACGTGAAGCCCGCGAAGGCGGGCGATCAACGCAGCCGGGTGATCAGGCTGGAGGTGTCCCAGCGCCGCCCGCCGGCGGCCTGGACATCGGCATAGAACTGATCGACCAGCGCGGTGACCGGCAGCCGGGCGCCGTTTTGCTTGGCCTCTTCCAGCACCAGGCCCAGGTCCTTGCGCATCCAGTCGACTGCGAAACCGAAGTCGAACTTCCCGTCGACCATCGTCGGGCCGCGGTTGTCCAGCTGCCAGCTCTGTGCAGCGCCCTTGCCGATGACGCCGAGCACGGCCTTCATGTCGAGCCCCGCCTGCTCACCGAAGGCGATGGCCTCGGCCAGGCCCTGAACCAGCCCGGCGATCGCGATCTGGTTGACCATCTTCGCCAGCTGGCCGGCGCCGCTGTCGCCGAGCAGCGTGACGGCTTTCGAGTAGGCCAGCGCCACCGGCTGCATGCGTGCAAAGGCGGCGGCATCGCCACCACACATCACCGTCAACGCACCGTTGATCGCACCGACGTTGCCCCCCGACACCGGCGCGTCGATGAAACGCAGGCCGAGCGGCAGAGCGGCAGCGCTAAGTTCTCGCGCAACGGCAGCCGAGGCCGTGGTGTGGTCGATGAACACCGCACCCGGCGCCATGCCGGCGAATGCGCCGTGCTCGCCGAGCACCACCGAGCGCAAATCGTCGTCGTTGCCGACACAGGCGAACACCAGCGTCGCGCCGCTCACCGCGTCACGCGGCGTCGAGGCGGCCGTCGCGCTGAAGGCGCCATGCTCGGCGACCCACCCATCGGCCTTGGACCGCGTGCGGTTGTAGACAGTGACGTGGTGCCCAGCACGGGCCAGATGGCCGGCCATCGGATGGCCCATCACGCCCAGGCCGAGAAAGGCGACGCGCTGCGGGGAGATCGGCTCGTAGGTTCGGATGCTCATCCCCGAATCCTACAGACCCACCACTAAGCAGTGCCTATTGCGATCAAGCAACGCCCAAGGCACGGGTCTCCCGGGCCGATGGGTGGCGCCCCTTGGGGGCAGGAGCGCAAGCGACTGGGGGGCTCAGACAATACTCATGTGTTCGGTGCCAGCCGCCAGATCGGTGTTGCGCGCGCGCTGGCTGTTCAGCTTGATCTGCAATCGAAGGTCGTTGACAGAGTCGGCATTGCGGATCGCGTCCTCGTAGGTCACCGCGCGGCTTTCGTACAGGTCGAACAGCGCTTGGTCGAAGGTCTGCATGCCGTGCTCGCGCGAGCGCTTCATGATCTCCTTGATCTCGGCCACTTCGCCCTTGAAGATCAGGTCGGCAATCAACGGGGAGTTCAACATGATCTCCACCGCCGCGACACGGCCCTTGCCTTCTTGACACGGCAGCAGGCGCTGGGACACCAGGCCCTTGAGGTTCAGCGACAGGTCCATCAGCAACTGTGCGCGGCGCTCTTCGGGGAAGAAATTGATGATGCGGTCCAGCGCCTGGTTGGCGCTGTTGGCGTGCAGCGTGGCCATGCACAGGTGGCCGGTTTCGGCAAAGGCCACCGCGTGCTCCATCGTCTCGCGGTCGCGGATCTCGCCCATCAGGATCACGTCCGGCGCCTGACGCAGCGTGTTCTTCAGCGCCTGCTCCCAGCCGTCGGTGTCGATGCCCACCTCGCGCTGCGTGACGATGCAGTTCTTGTGCGGGTGCACGAACTCGACCGGGTCCTCGATGGTGATGATGTGGCCGAACGAGTTCTCATTGCGGAAGTCGACCATCGCGGCCAGCGAGGTGCTCTTGCCCGAACCGGTGGCTCCGACGAAGATGACCAGCCCGCGCTTGGTCATGGCCACGTCCTTCAGCACCTTGGGCAGATTCAGTGCGTCAATGGTCGGCAGCGTCTGCGGAATCGTCCGCATCACCATGCCGATGTGGCCCTGCTGCACGAAGGCATTGACGCGGAATCGGCCGATGCCCTGCGGCGAGATCGCGAAGTTGCACTCCTTCGTGCGCTCGAACTCGGCGGACTGCTTGTCGTTCATCACCGCCCGTGCCAGCGCGATCGTGTGCTGCCCGGTCAGCGGCTGCGGCGAGACCTTGGTGACCTTGCCGTCGACCTTGATGGCCGGCGGGAAATCGGAGGTCAGGAAGAGGTCTGAGCCGCTGCGCGACACCATCAGTCGCAGCAGGTCGTTGACGAATTTCGATGCCTGGTCACGTTCCATGGTGTTTCCTTAGAAAAGCACAAGCGCAGCAAGGCGTGCACTCATCAAGCAACGCCCAAGGCACGGGTCTCCCGGGCCAATGGGTGGCGCACCTCGGGGGCCGAGCCCGGACACAAACAGTCCGGTGGACTGTTTGTGCCTGGCGAGGAGCTGGGCCGCTGGCCCGGCGCGGCCTGCAAGGCGGTAGCGCAGCGACTGGGGGGCCGTCCATCACCCGGGGAAATTCTCGGGGAACTTGGCCTTGGCGCGGGCTTCGTTCGGCGCCACCACATTGCGCCGAACCAGGTCGGCCAGGTTCTGATCGAGCGTCTGCATGCCGACGCTGTTGCCCGTCTGGATCGCCGAGTACATCTGCGCGATCTTGCTTTCGCGGATCAGGTTGCGGATGGCGGCGGTGCCCAGCATGATCTCGTGCGCGGCGACCCGGCCGGTGCCGTCCTTCGTCTTGCACAGCGTCTGCGAGATCACGCCGATCAGCGACTCCGAAAGCATCGCGCGGACCATCTCCTTTTCGGCCGCCGGAAACACGTCGACGATGCGGTCGACGGTCTTGGCGGCACTCGAGGTGTGCAGCGTGCCGAACACCAGGTGGCCGGTTTCAGCGGCCGTCAACGCCAGGCGGATCGTTTCCAGGTCGCGCATTTCGCCCACCAGGATGGCGTCCGGGTCTTCACGCAGGGCCGAACGAAGCGCGTTGTTGAAGCTCAGCGTATGCGGTCCGACCTCGCGCTGGTTGATCAGGCACTTCTTCGATTCATGCACGAACTCGATCGGGTCTTCGACGGTCAGCACGTGGCCGTATTCGTTTTCGTTCAGGTGGTTGACCATCGCCGCCAGCGTGGTCGATTTGCCCGAGCCGGTCGGGCCGGTCACCAGCACCATGCCGCGCGGCTTGAGCGCCAGCTCGGCGAAGATCTTCGGCGTGGCGAGTTGCTCCAGCGTCAGGATCTTCGACGGAATGGTGCGGAACACCGCGCCAGCGCCCCGGTTGTGGTTGAACGCATTGACCCGAAACCGGGCCAGGCCCTGGATCTCGAACGAGAAGTCGCACTCCAGAACTTCCTCGTACGCCTTGCGCTGCGAGTCGTTCATGATGTCGTAGACCATCGAGTGCACATCCTTGTGCTCGAGCGGGTCCACGTTGATTCGACGCACGTCGCCGTTGACACGGATCATCGGCGGCAGGCCCGATGACAGGTGCAAGTCCGAGGCCTTGTTCTTGACCGAAAACGCCAGCAGTTGGGTGATGTCCATGGGGCTCGCTAGAAGGCGGGGTCGACGGGCGGGGTGGCAGCAGCTTCGCAGGCACTGCAGTGCCGCTGTTATCGGCAGATACTGACAAAGATTATGGCGACGATCGTTCAGAACATACAGGAAGTGCATCGGCGCATGGCCCGGGCCTGCGCAACGGCTGATCGGCCCGTGCAAAGCGTCACGCTGCTCGTCGTCAGCAAGACCCAATCGGCCGACCGCGTGCGGGCGGCCTTCGAAGCCGGCGAGCGCTGCTTCGGCGAGAACTACGTGCAGGAAGGCATCGACAAGATCGCCGCGCTGGCCGACCTGCGCGAACAGATCCAGTGGCACCTGATCGGCCCGCTGCAGAGCAACAAGACCCGCATCGTCGCCGAGTCGTTCGACTGGGTGCACACGATCGACCGGCTGAAGATCGCACAGCGACTGAGCGAACAGCGCCCGCCGCATCTGCCGCCGCTGCAACTGTGCCTGCAGGTCAACATCAGCGGCGAGGCCAGCAAGAGCGGGCTCGCGGTCGATGAGGTGCCCGGCATCGCCCGCGCCGTCGCGGTGCTGCCCCGAGTCGAACTGCGAGGCCTGATGGCGATTCCCGAGCCTGCGACCGATCCAGCGGCCCAGCGTGTACCGCACCGGCGCTTGCGAGAGCTGCTGACAAACCTGCAGCGCGCGGGCCTGGATCTCGACACCTTGTCGATGGGCATGACCAACGACCTGGAAGCGGCCATCGCCGAAGGCGCCTCCCTGGTCCGCGTCGGGACCGCGATCTTCGGCGCGCGCTGACGGCAACCACAAACCCGCCAGGGAGGCCCACGTGTCGACACCCGATCCCGTCTCGGACCCTCCTGTCATTCACGATCGCGCCCGGCTGCCCCACCCGACCCGACCGGAGCTGGCGGTCCTGGGTCGCTTGGCCCCGCCACTGCGGGCGGCACTGGATTGGAGCGAGGTGGTCGGTCAGGCCCGCCCGTGGGTGCAGGCGGTGCGCGACCAGCCGGCGCCATTCTGGTCGATGGAGTCGCTGCTGCGCGAGTACCCGATCTCCAGCGCCGAAGGTCTGGCGCTGATGCGGCTGGCGGAGTCGCTGCTGCGCGTGCCCGACATCGAAACCGCCATCGCACTGACCGCCGATCAACTCGGCCACGCGTCGTTCGGCGGTCACCACGCAGGCCCGCACGCGCTGCTGGCCGGGCTGTCGGCGCAGGCCATCGCGCTCTCAAAGAAATTCCTGCCCGACGGCGACAACCCTGCCGGCCTGCTCCAGCGCCTGGGCGCGCAGGCGGTGGTTACCGCAGCGGTACGCGCGATCCAGCTGCTGGGGCGCCAGTTCGTTCTGGGCCGCCACATCGGCGAGGCGATGGTGGCAGCACAGGCGGCGCGACTGGCCCACGCGGCTGAGAGTCGGTCACCGGTCGGCGGCCACTCCCTGCGCTACAGCTACGACATGCTGGGCGAAGGCGCGCGCACCGAGACCGATGCACTGCGCTATCTGGCCGCGTACCTGAACGCCATCCGGCACATCGCGGTTGGCGTGGTGGCCGCAAGACCGGAGGCGCACGACGGCATTTCGATCAAGCTCAGCGCCCTGTTCTCGCGTTACGAGGAGACGCAGCGCGATCGGGTCTTTGCAGAGTTGCTGCCACGGGCCTGGCAACTCGTCGAGGCAGCCGCACGCGCCAACATCAACCTCACCATCGACGCCGAGGAAAGCGACCGTCTTGAGCTGTCGCTCGATGTGTTCGAGGCGCTGGCGGCTCGCATCGCATCGCAGTTCCCGCAGTGGCAGGGCTTCGGGATGGCCATCCAGGCCTACCAGACGCGGGCGCTGGAGGTCGTCGACGAGGTGGCGCGAATCGCAAGGCAGCATGGCTTGCGATTCATGGTGCGACTGGTCAAGGGCGCGTACTGGGACGGCGAGATCAAGCGCGCCCAGGAACTGGGGCTGGCCGGCTACCCGGTCTACACCCACAAGCACCACACCGACCTGTCGTACCTGGCCTGCGCGCGAGCATTGATCGGCCACGCCGACGTGATCTACCCACAGTTCGCCACCCACAACGCCGGCACCGTGGCGGCCATCCTGCAGATGGGACAACGGCAAGGCGCGCGCTTCGAGTTGCAACGCCTGCACGGCATGGGCGAGGGCGTGTACCGCGAGGTCGCACGACACGCTGACGTGCCGGTGCGGGTCTACGCACCGGTCGGCGAACACCGCGATCTGCTCGCCTACCTGGTGCGCCGGCTGCTCGAGAACGGCGCCAATTCCTCGTTCGTGCATCAGCTCGCCGACGAGTCGATCACCATCGACAGCGTGCTGGCGTCGCCGCTGGTGCCGGCCGCCGCGCCGGGGCTGGCGCCGCCGGTGTCGATGTTCGGGTGGGATGCGAAAGCGCAACCCGCCTCGTCGACCGGCCGGCGCAACTCAGCCGGGTTCGACCTGGCTTGCCTGGCGGAGCGCACGCCGCTGCTTCAGGCGATCGCGTCGGCGCAGGTCGACGCGGTCGCTGTGGCGACACCGGCCGACGTCGATGCCGCGATGACGCGGCTGCACGCCGCCCGCGACGCCTGGCGCGCCACACCGCTGACCGAGCGCGCCGATGCGTTGAGACGCGCAGGCGACGCGCTCGAAGCGAGGTTGCCCGAGTTCTGCGGCCTGCTGGTGAAAGAAGCTCACAAGACGCTGGGCGACTGCGTCGCCGAGGTGCGTGAGGCGGTCGACTTCCTGCGCTACTACGCCGACCAGGCCGAAAGCAGCCTGCGCACGCAGACGCTGCCGGGCCCGACCGGCGAGCGCAACGAGCTGCGCCTGCACGGTCGCGGGGTGTTCGTGTGCATCAGCCCCTGGAACTTTCCGCTGGCGATCTTTGCCGGTCAGGTCGCCGCCGCGCTGGTCGCCGGCAACACGGTGGCCGCCAAGCCGGCCGAGCAGACGCCGGCAGTCGCGCAGCGACTGGTCGCGCTGCTGCACACCGCCGGCGTACCCGCCGACGCGCTCGCGCTGCTGCACGGGCCGGGCCAGACGGTGGGCGCCGCACTGGTGACCGATGCGCGCACGGCCGGGGTCTGTTTCACCGGGTCGATGGCAGTCGCCCGCGTGATCAATCGGGCCCTGGCTGCCAAGGACGGTCCGATCGTGCCGCTGATCGCCGAGACCGGTGGCATCAACGCGATGGTGGTCGACAGCACCGCGCTGCCCGAGCAGGTCGTCGATGCCGTGGTGCAGAGCGCCTTCCGAAGTGCCGGCCAGCGATGCTCGGCGCTGCGGCTGCTGTGCGTGCACGAAGGCGTGGCCGACCCCGTGATCGGGATGATTCGCGGTGCGCTGCAGGAACTGAAGGTGGGCGATCCGGCGCTGCTGTCCACCGATGTCGGGCCGGTGATCGACGACGAGGCGTTCGACAACATCCAGCGCCACATCGCTCGCCTGCGCCGCGAGGCGACGCTGATCGGCGAAGCGCCGCTGGCCGCGAGGGCGGTGCCACGCCTCATCGCACCGATCGCCTTCGAGTTGCCGCGCATCGCCGAAGTGCGCCAGGAAATCTTCGGCCCGGTGCTGCACGTCGTGCGCTGGGGCGGCGACATCGCTGCGGTGATTGCCCAGATCAACGCGCTGGGCTGCGGGCTCACCCTGGGCGTGCAGACCCGCATCGACAGCCGTGGGGTGCGCGCGGCCGACATGGCTCGCGTCGGCAACGTGTACATCAACCGCAACATGATCGGCGCGGTGGTCGGCGTGCAGCCGTTCGGCGGCGAGGGGCTGAGCGGCACCGGCCCGAAGGCCGGTGGGCCGCACTACCTGCTGCGCTTCTGCACTGAGCAAACCATCACGGTCAACACCACCGCCGCCGGTGGCAACGTCGAGTTGCTGTCGCAGCGTGACGTTCTGCACACAGCTCGCCGAGCGCATCCACCGGTAGAGGGAGGCCTTTTGTAATGAGCTGCGGTTACAGTCCTTTTTGGTTGTCCGTATCACCGCTCTACCCAGGAAAAATCATGCAAAGCTCACCTCGCCACAGCGCGTCCGTCGTCCGCAAAACCATCACCAGCCTGGGGATCGGCGCTGCCCTCCTCGCGTTCGGTGGTTGCGTGTCTACAGCGCCCGTCATCGGCGGTGGTGAAAAGGGTCCTGTCACCGGCTCGGCCGGAGGAGCAACCACGGCCAATGCCAACAGCGCTCTCGAGCACTGCGACGCGTCGCTCGGCACCCTCGGCGTCGTTGAAGACCAGGCCGCGTCGTGGTACCAGGAACTGCGCAACCACAAGCTCGGCTCGACCGTGCCGGTCATCCGCATGATGATTCAGCAGTCCAACTGCTTTGTCGTGGTCGAGCGCGGCAACGCGATGCAGAACATGAACACCGAGCGCGCGCTGCAACAAAGCGGTGAAGCTCGCGGCGGCAGCAATTTCGGCAAGGGCCAGATGGTCGCGGCCGACTACACGATGAGCCCGAGCATCCAGTTCAGCCAGAACACCGGCGGCATGGGTGGCGCGCTGGGTGGCTTCAGCGGCGCGCTCGGCGTGGCCGGTGCGATCGCCGGCGGCATCAAGTCCAACGAAGCGTCGACCACGCTGATCATGATCGACAACCGCTCCGGCGTTCAGCTGGCGGCGGCCGAGGGCAGCGCCAAGAACATGGACTTCAACGTGATGGGCGGACTGTTCGGCGGCGGCCTGGGCGGCGGCGCCGGTGGCTACTCGAACTCTCCCGAGGGCAAGCTCATCATGGCGGCCTTCGCCGACTCGTACAACCAACTGATACGCGCGGTGCGCAACTACAAGGCGCAGACCGTCAAGGGCGGGTTGGGCACCGGTGGCGCGCTGGGCGTTTCGGGCGGCTCCACGGCGGCATCGAAGGCCGGCGACTCCGCCGCTGCGGCACCCGCAGCAAAGGCTGCGGCCAAGACACCAGCGGCTGCGACCACCACCGCCACCAAGCCGGCCGCCAAGAAGCCCGCAGCAAAACCTGCGACCACGACCGCACCGGCCAAGGCGCAATAACGGTGCCGGGCCGCGCATGACGCTGTCCTCCATCGCGTTCATTGGCGGCGGCAACATGGCCGGCGCGTTGATCGGCGGGCTGCTGCGCAGCGGCTGGTCGGCCGCTTGCATCGGCGTCGTCGAACCGAACGCGGCGCAGCGCGACGCGTTGGCATCACGCTTCGGCGTGCGCACCCTCGGCGAAGCGGATGCAACGCTTGCCAGCGCCGACTGCGTGGCCTGGGCGGTCAAGCCGCAGCTTTTCAAGGCTGCGGCTGCCCCCTGCTTCGCGCATGTCGGCGGCGCGTTGCAGTTGAGCGTCATGGCCGGCATCCGCACCGATGCCATCGCCCAGGCAACCGGCAGCGATCGCGTGGTGCGCGCCATGCCCAACACGCCGGCGCTGATCGGCGAAGGCATGTCGGGGCTGTATGCGCGGGCGGCGGTGTCGCCGGACGAGCGCGCTCAGATCGAGATGCTGCTTGCGCCCACCGGCCAGACCTTGTGGGTCGATCGCGAAGAGCAGCTGGACGCCGTCACCGCGCTGTCGGGTTCCGGCCCGGCCTATGTGTTCTACGTGCTCGAAGCGTTGATCGAGGCCGGCACCGGCATGGGCTTGAGTGCAGCACAGTCCAAACAACTGGCAGTGGCCACGCTGGCGGGCGCCACCTCGCTGGCGCGCGACTCCGACGAGACGCCCGCCGTGCTGCGTGAACGCGTCACCTCCAAAGGCGGCACCACGCATGCCGCGATCGCCTCACTCGACGCCGACGGGGTCCGCGCGGCCTTCGTTCGCGCACTGAAAGCGGCCCAGCAGCGGGCCGTTGAGCTGGGCGACGAATTCGGCCGCTGAGTCCAGCGTCGCGGCGGGTTCGCTCAACACCCCTCTCGCAGGCCTTTCCGCTGGCCTGCCGGACAGGACCGGCCTACAGTCAAAGCTCACTTCGGAGACCCGAATGAGCGACCTGTCCTACCTGAGCCCGACCGCCACCAGCCCGTGGCACACCTACCTGTCGCAAGTCGACCGGGTGGTCCCCTACCTGGGGCACCTGGCCCGCTGGGTCGAGACGCTCAAGCGACCGAAACGCGCGCTGATCGTCGACGTGCCGATCGAGATGGACGACGGCACGGTGCGGCACTTCGAGGGCTTTCGCGTCCAGCACAACCTGTCGCGCGGGCCCGGCAAGGGCGGCGTGCGATACCACCCCGACGTGACGCTGGAAGAGGTGATGGCGCTGGCCGCCTGGATGACCGTCAAGTGCGCCGGCGTCGGTCTGCCCTTCGGTGGCGCCAAGGGCGGCATTCGCGTTGATCCGAAGCAGCTGTCGCTGAAGGAGCTGGAGCGCATGACGCGCCGCTACACCAGCGAGATCGGCATCATCATCGGCCCGCAGCGCGACATCCCGGCGCCCGACGTCAACACCAACGCCCAGATCATGGCGTGGATGATGGACACCTATTCGGTGAACACCGGCGCCACCGCCACCGGCGTGGTCACCGGCAAGCCGATCCATCTGGGTGGCTCCTTGGGGCGCGTCAAGGCCACCGGGCGCGGCGTGTTCGTCACCGGTCGCGAAGCCGCCCGGCGCATCGGCCTGAACCTCGACGGCGCGCGAGTCGCTGTGCAGGGCATGGGCAACGTGGGCAGCGCCGCCGCCGAGTTGTTCGTGCAGGCCGGCGCCACGCTCGTCGCGGTGCAGGACCACACCGGCACGCTCGTCAATCCGAAGGGCTTCGACATGGCCGACACGGCGGCGGTGCTCAAGCGCGATCACGGCATCGGCAACTACGCCGATGCGGGTCGCATCGACAACGAGGACTTCTGGGACGTCGATTGCGACATCCTGATCCCGGCCGCGCTCGAAGGCCAGATCACCCCGGCGCGCGCGCAGCGCATCCAGGCGCGGCTGGTGCTCGAAGGCGCCAACGGCCCGACGCTGCCCGAAGCCGACGACGTGCTGAAGGACCGCGGCATCCTGGTCGTGCCCGACGTGATCTGCAACGCCGGCGGCGTGACCGTCAGCTACTTCGAGTGGGTGCAGGACTTCAGCAGCTTCTTCTGGAGCGAGGACGAGATCAACGTGCGACTCGACAAGATCATGGTCGATGCGCTCAAGCACATCTGGGACACCGCCGACCGCCACCAGATCACGCTGCGCACCGCCACCTTCGCGGTGGCCTGCGAACGCATCCTGACCGCCCGCGAGGAGCGCGGGCTGTACCCGTGATGCTCAAGGCTTGCGAAAGTAGGTCACGTTCGGCAAGCCTTCGAAATGCGCATCCTGGGTCCACAGCAAACCGCCGTGTTGCAAGGCGGTGGCGTAGATCAGGCTGTCGGCCAGCGGCAAGCCATTGACAGCGGCGGTCAGGGCCAGGTTCATGTCGATGGCGACGACGCGGCCGCGCTGCATCAACGACAAGGCCGCCGCCGCCGTCTCATCGTCGGCGTCACGCGACAGCTTCTTGAAGACTTCGTAGACGGTCAGCACCGGCACGATCAGCAGTTCGGGTGACTCGATGGCGGCTGCGAACAAATCAGCCCGGTCAGTATCGGCAAAGTACTCCATCCAGCACGAGGAATCGAGCACGAGGGGTTGGGGCGTTGCCGCCCTCTTTGCCGTGGATCGAGCACGACGACGGGGCGCTGCCGCTGATGTCACGGCAAGCGATCCGGCTCACGCTCAATGTCGGTGGTGATGCCGCGCGCAATGCCGCGCAGCGCCACTGGGGGCTTCAACGGCACCAGCCGCAAACCACCCGGGGTCTCGATCACCATCAGCTTCGCGCCCGGTTCGAGCTTCATGCGGCGACGCACTTCCAGCGGAATGACGACCTGAAATTTTGGCGAAACGGTAACGGTGTTCATATCGATGATCGTATCGTATGACGAAAAATCTGTCGATCACTTGTCGCTGAGCAGCGTGGTTCTTGGCTTCAGGCGAGGTGCCGACACAGCGACTCGACCACTACGCCCGCCAACACCGCAAACCCGACCCAGTGATTGAGCCGGAACGCGCGGAAGCAGCCGTCGCGCGCGCGGTCGCGAATCAGCGTGAAATGCCAGCCCGCCAAGCCACCGGCAATCGCGATCCCGACGAAGAACGCCGGGCCCAGGCCGAGCTGGTGGCCGATGACCACCCACACCGCAAGGTACACCGCGTAGAACCCCATCACCGCCGCCACGTCGAATCGGCCGAGCGTGATCGCCGAGGTCCGGATGCCGATCTTCAGGTCGTCGTCGCGGTCGACCATCGCGTACTCGGTGTCGTAGGCCAGCACCCAGAACAGGTTGCCCAGCAGCAGTCCCCAGGCGACCGCCGGCACCTCGCCGCGCACCGCCGAAAACGCCATCGGGATGCCGAAGCTAAACGCCACGCCCAGCACCGCCTGCGGCATCGAGAAGAAGCGCTTGGTGTACGGATAGAACACCGTGACCGCCAGCGCCGCGAAGCTCCACAGGATGGTCGGCCGGTTGGTCGTCAGCACCAGCGCGAACGCCGCCAGCGCCAGCGCAGCGCCGAACAGCAGCGCCGCGCGCGCCGAGATCGCGCCGCAGGTCACCGGCCGCTGCGCGGTGCGCTTGACGTGGCGGTCGAACTCGCGGTCGGCCACGTCGTTGACGGTGCAACCGGCGCTGCGCATCAGCACCGTGCCAAGCGTGAACACCACCAGCAGGTGCCACCCGGGAAAGCCCCCGGCCGCGATCCACAGCGCCGACAGCGTCGGCCACAGCAGCAGGTAGCTGCCGGCCGGCTTGTTCCAGCGGATCAGGTCCAGGTAGAGCGACAAGCGCGAAGCAAAGAGGGAGTGGCCAGTCACAGGGTCGAGAGGGCAAGCGGAAGGGACGCCCGACATTGTCACCACTGCGCCTCGGTGTTCACCCGGGGCGGGCCTCGGCCGCGCATCGGCAAGACGACAATCCGCCGGACACCGCGACAAACCCGGGATGGCCCGGCACTTGCCGGTCACGCCCCTCCTGTTTCATTGCTGAGCACTTTCATGCGCCCTCGTGTCACACACCCCCTGAGCAAGGCGCTGCGTCAGGCGGGTCGCGCGCTCAGACTGCTCGCGCTGTTCGCCTTTTCTGCCCTGCTCGCGCTGTCCGCTTCGGCCAGCACGCTCACCAAGGAGCGGCTGACCGAACTCTTTCCATTGCCACTGACCGTCGGCGACCGCGATGCCGCGCTGCCGGTGTGGCCGCTGTTCAAGAACGACCTGACCAGCACCGTGCTGGTCGGCTATGTGTTCGAGTCGATCGACTTCGCCCCGGTGCCCGGCTATTCCGGCACGCCGGTCAACCTGCTGATCGCGCTGGACGCCAAGGGCGTCTTCCTGGACGTGCGGGTGCTGTCCCATCACGAGCCGGTGTTCCTCGAAGGCCTGGGCGAGGTGCCGCTGTTCCGCTTCGTCGACCAGTACAAGGGCCTGGCGCTGCAGCAGAGCATCAAGATCGGCTCCAACCAGAACCGGGGCGGCCAGGTCGGCAGCGCCAACGTCTACATCGATGGCGTGTCGAAGGCGACGGCCTCCGTGCGCATCATCAACCAGAGCCTGCTGTCGGCCTCGCTGGCCATCGCGCGTGCCAAGCTGGGTTTTGCTGCGGGCCGCGATCCCGACCTGATCGGTCGCATCAAGCCCGAACTGTACGAAGCACAGGATTTCGCGGCGCTGGAACGCAACGGCCTGGTCACGCACCACGCATGGCGTAACCGCGACATCGAGGCGGCTTTCAAGGGCACGGTGGGTGAAGGCCAGGACCCGGTCGCGCTGGAGTCACCCGACGCGCTGTTCAGCGAGATGCTGGTGGCTCACCTCAACGTGCCGAGCGTGGGTCGCAACCTGCTGACGCCGAAGGCCTGGGAGTTCCTGACCGGCTGGCTCGAACCCGGCGACCACGCGTTCCTGGTGGCCACGCGCGGGCGCTACAGCTTCATGAGCGACGACTACGCGGTCGGCGCCGTGCCCGACCGGCTGACGCTCGGGCAAGGTGGCCTGCCGCTGGAAATACGCGACTTCAACGTCGACGGCCAACCGAGCCTGCCCGACGCCTGGCTCGGCCCCGATACCCGCTGGCGCATCTTCAAGGTCATCAACCAGGCCAGCCTCGACCCGTCGCAGCCGCTGGACTTCGCGTTGAGCGTCACGCGCGCGAAGGGCCAGATCCTGCCCGAGCGCGCGCGCAAGGAGTTCACGCTGCGCGCGCAGCTGCCCACCGCCTATGCCGAGCAGCCGCGCAGCAACGAGAAGACCTGGCATTCGATCTGGTCGGGCCGCGCCTGGGAACTCGGGCTGCTGGTGGCGGCGCTGGCCGGCCTCAGCGTGGTGCTGGCGCGACCGGCCTGGCTGGTGCGCTCGACGAAGCGGCTGGAGCGGGTGCGGCTGGCCTGGCTGCTGTTCACGCTGGTCTTCATCGGCTGGTATGCGCAGGGGCAGCTTTCCATCGTCAACATCACCGCGCTGATCCATGCGCTGATGGCCGGGCGCAGCCTCGACTTCTTCCTGTACGACCCGATGACGGTGCTGCTGTGGGCCTTCGTCGCGATCAGCCTGGTGGCCTGGGGCCGCGGCACCTTCTGCGGCTGGCTGTGCCCGTTCGGCGCGCTGCAGGAGTTCGTCGCCAGGCTCGCCCGCTGGGCGCGCGTGCCGCAACTCAAGCTGCACACCCGCATCGATGCCCGGTTGAAGACCCTGAAGTACGTCGTGCTGGCGGTCATCGTAGCGACCGCCTTCGTCAGCCCCGTGTGGACCGACCGGCTGGTGGAGGTGGAGCCGTTCAAGACCTCGATCACGCTGATGTTCGATCGCTCGTGGCCCTACCTGCTGTGGGCCGTCGGGCTGCTGGTGCTCAACGCCGTCGTCTACAAGGCCTACTGCCGCTACCTGTGCCCGCTGGGTGCCGGTCTGGCGGTGCTGGGCCGCATCCGGCTGCTGAACTGGCTGCCGCGCCGCGCCGAGTGCGGCCAGCCCTGCCAGACCTGCCGCCACAAGTGCGAGTACCAGGCCATCGAGCCCGTCGGCAAGATCGACTACGCCGAGTGCTTCCAGTGCATGGACTGCGTGGCCATCCACGACAGCGACCAGCTCTGCGCGCCGCGCATCATGGCCACCCGCAAGGGCCGTGTGATCCCGGTGCACGCGCTGCCGCCCGGCCCGGCACACCCCCCAGCCATGCACGTCTCGCCATGACGAAGGAAACCCCGATGAAGCGACGCACCCTGCTGATCGCCAGCCTGGGACTGGGCAGCGCCCTGCTGACACGCGCGGCAACCGTCAACCGCCCCGACCTGCAATGGCGCACCCGCCCGCTGTTGGCGCTGGGCACCACCGTGCGGCTGCGCGCCGCGCATGCCGATGCGGCACAGGCCGATCGCGCGCTCGATGCTGCGGCCGCCACGCTGCGCGATGTCGAAGCGTCGATGAGCCTCTTCCGCGACGACAGTGAACTGTGTCGCCTGAACCGGGACGGCCGCCTGCGGGCGCCGAGCGCCCACCTGCTGGCCGTGCTGCGCGAAGCGCGGCGGGTGTCCGAACGCAGCGGCGGCGCCTTCGACGTGACCGTGCAACCGCTGTGGTCTGCCTACGACCGCGCCCGCCAGGCCGGCCGCCTGCCGACCGACGCCGAGCGCATCGAGGCGCAGGCAAGCACCGGCTGGCAGCAGATCCAGATCGGTCGCGACCGCGTGCGTTTCCTGCGCTCGGGCATGGCCGTCACCCTCAACGGCATCGCCCAGGGCTACGCGGCCGATGCGGTGCGTGCGACGCTGCAGGCGCACGGCATCGAGCATGCGCTGATCGACACCGGCGAGTTCAGCGCCCTCGGCCACAACGACCGCAGCCAGCCGTGGACCGTGGGCGTCGAGGATCCGCACGACTCCGCGCGGCTGCTCACCGCGTTGCGCCTGGATGGCCGCGCGCTCGCCACCTCAGCCGACCACCGCAGCACCTTCAGCGCCGACCGCCGGCACCACCACATCATCGATCCGGCCACCGGCGACTCACCGCCCGCGTTGAGCAGCGTGACCGTCATCGCCGACAGCGCGATGCGCGCCGACGCGCTGACCAAGGTGATGTTCATGGCCGGGCCCGAGCGCATCGCAGCGCTGGCGCGGCAATGGGGTGTGGGTGTGCTGTGGGTCGACAAGCAAGGTCGCTGGGACGCGACCCCCGGACTGCTGCCGGGGTGACCGGCGCGGCGGCGGTCAGGCCCCGCGCACCATCGCCATCACCTTGCCGGCATCCAGCGTGCGGGCGCGCTGCTGGATGGCCGGCAGGTGCTGGCTGTACAGGCCTTGCGCCTGCTGCGTCACGCTGGCGTAGGTGTCCTTGAGCATTTGGGCCGACAAGGTGCGGCCGCCCGCGTAATAGCGCTTGGCGACGTGGCCGAGCGCGTAGGTCGAGGCGAAGCTCATGCCCGAGCTGACCGCCTGGTTGCCGACGCCGCGCAGCAGCCCGCCGCCGATCTTGCCCAACAGGCCGCCGAGCAGCTTGCGGCCGGCCTGCTCCAGGTACTGCGAGGTCAGGCCGACACCGGCGGTGGCGAGAAAGTCCTTGACGTGGCCGCTGTCGAGTTCGTAGCCGTGCGCCTTGCCGATGCGATAGACCAGCTTCATCTGCAGCGGAATGATCGCCATCGTGGACAGCGTTTCCGGCAGCAGTTCGAGCGCGCCGTTGACGATGGCCGCGTTCAGGATCGCGGCATCGAGCGCCGCGTGGTCGATGCTCGGCGTGGCGGCAGCGGCGCCGGGGGCACCTGCCGCGCTGGCAACACTGGCGACACCTGCTGCACCCGCCAGCGGCGCCGAGGCCATCGCCTCCGCCTGCTGTCGGAATTCGGCGGCGGCCGGCGCATTGATCTGCAATGCGCGGCCCAGTTCGGCAAGAAATACCTGCTCGGCCGCCGATTGCGCGCCGTCGGCATCACACACGCACACCGCCATCTCGTACGCCAGTTGCCGCGCCTCGCTGCTGGCCAGCGCCGGCACCACCGACGCCAGCGTCACCCGCTTCATCAGCACGTCCTGGTACAGCGTGGGCAGGTGGATGCCGTCGGCCTGCGACAACCCGTCGGCGATGCGCTTGACCTCGCTGCGCTCACGGTCGTGCTTGTCGCCGTCGGCGAAGGCGGCGAGCAGGCTGACGGTGACGATGGCTTGGGTTTCGGATGAGGTCAATTCGGGCTCCGGGAGAAAAAGGCAAGGGCGGACGAAGGCGTTCGGGTGGGTCGGCGGGGGAAGGTTCCGTGACCGATCAACCGCCATCGTCACTTCAGGCGCGCGTCTTGCGTGCCGAAAACCTGTCAGGCTTCAAGGAGATGCACCATGTCGTCGTCCCATGTCGAGTCGATTCGCGCTTCGGTCCACACCGCTTTCTCGCTCGCCCACGTGCTCGAACACATCGAGCGCATCGGCGGGTCGGTGGACGCCGAACGGTACCGGAATGTGGTCTCCCGGTTGAAAGACGCCCTGTCGGGGCCGCTGCCCGATGTGGCGCGGGTGGCGGTGCTGCGCACCTATCCGTCGGCCGCCGAGCTCTACGAGAACATGACCTATGCGACGGCCGGGCTGTCCTGTTCGTCGCTCGAGCGCAATGTCTCGTCCGAGGTCCTGGCCGCGCAGGCCATCGAGCGGTTCTCGCAGCGCCCGCACTGACGCGGCGCTGCGCCGGGGGCACCGCGATGAAACGTCGCGGACGGCCCGCCGGCTGCTCCGTGCGCCTTCGCACCCCACACCCGATTCAGGCCGCTTCGCCGGCCTGGGGTTATTGCTGCGTGCTTTACAACGCGGGCTCACATCGAAGGAGATCACATGGACCTCGGCCTCACTGCCAAGCGCGCACTCGTCACCGGCTCCACCGCAGGCATCGGCTACGCCACCGCGCGTGAGCTGGCCCGCGAGGGCGCGCACGTCACGCTGAATGGCCGCACCGCATCGCGTGTGGACGATGCCGTCGCGCGCCTGCGCGCCGAGCTGCCGGGCGCGCACATCGACGGCATCGCGCTCGACCTGGGCGGTGCCGAGGGCTGCAACGCGCTGTTCGAACGGCTGCCCGCGGTCGACATCCTGGTCAACAACCTCGGCATCTTCGAGCCCAAGCGCTTCGCGGACATCCCCGACGAAGACTGGCTGCGCTTCTTCGAGGTCAACGTGCTCAGCGGCATCCGCCTGTCGCGCCACTACCTCGCCGGCATGCGGGCAAAGAACTGGGGGCGCATCGTCTTCGTGTCCAGCGAGTCGGCGCTGCAGATTCCAGTGGAGATGATCCACTACGGCATGACCAAGACCGCGCAACTGGCCGTGGCGCGCGGCCTGGCCGAAACGCTCAAGGGCACCGGCGTCACCGTCAACAGCGTGCTGCCCGGGCCCACGGCGTCCGAAGGCGTGGGCACCTTTGTCGCCGACCTCGCGGCGCAGCAGGGCACCAACGTGGCCACCGTCGAGCGCGAGTTCTTCGCCACCGCGCGGCCGTCGTCCATCATCCAGCGCTTCGCCACGCCCGAAGAAGTGGCCGCGTTGATCGCCTACCTGTGCAGCGAGCGCGCCTCGGCGACCACGGGCGCCGCGATGCGGGTCGACGGCGGCGTGCTGCGTTCGATTGCGTGATGACCGCCGCGCTTCGGCGGCATGCTGACGTGCCGCAGGCGCCATCGCCGACAACGCGCCCGCCCAAGAACCCGCTCAGCCCGAAGAAGCTGCTGCTAAGCAAGTGGACGGCCGTGGCGCCGCGCCACAAGGAGAAGCACTTCGTCGTGATCCGCGTGGTCGAGCCCGAGCCGCCTGAAGTGCGCATCAACCAGGTCGAGCTGGAGGCCGTGCACTCGAAGCGGGCCTTTTTTCTGCACTGGCGTGAGCTGACCGACGCCAGCCAGTGGCGCCAGGGTTGGATGTGACGCCGGCGAAGCACCCGCTGCGGCCCGCGCGCCGCCCTGGCCGACACCATCACCATGTGTACGTCGTCGAACTCGACGACCGCGTGTGGAACGAACCCCGCTTCCGCCAGGCCAACCCCGATCACCAACTCGGCAAACCCTTCGTCTACGTCGGCATGACCGGCCTCGACCCCGACCTGCGCTTCGACAAGCACAAGGCCGGCATCCAGGCGAACCGCTACGTCTTCGAGTATGGCCTGCGCCTGCTGCCGGCGCTGTACGCGGTCTACAACCCGATGCCGTACGAGGCCGCGCAGGAGATGGAGGTGGAGTTGGCGATCGGGTTGCGGGAGGCGGGGTTTGGGGTGTGGCAGGCTTGATGGCTCGGCTCAACTACCTGCTTACAACCCTCAGCGGCCGTTAAACCACGAGAATTCGCCGCCAAAAGATGATCACTGATTCGCCGATGTTTGACGTGATTTTCTGGACCCTGCTTGCCCCACAAAGGCCGATCGATCTTGGTCTACCCACCGGTCAGATTGCCCGCACTCCCAATCCACGCCAGAACGCCGGTTGCACTTGCACGACAGAGGAGGGCCGGATCGACCCGGGGGCGGGGCGATGGTCCGAATAAAAGGACCAGGAGCAGGCAGTCGTAGGATCTGTCTTGATTCCGACGACCCCCACGGCGTAGAGCGCGTCCAGTAGCACAAGTACGAACTCTAGGGTAGTGCCTTTGCCATCCAGAAAGTGGTGTCGCGCGGCCTTTGCAACCGGGTCGGACGAATCGGCGTCATCAAGCAGCGTCGACATTGCCCAATCTTCCAAGACATTTCGGCTCAGTTCGCTGACAGGAAACGAACTTGGCTTTCGCGAAAGAATCTTGATGTAGTCGCTTACGCGGGGATAGACGCCTGACCACTCCTCCTGCAACGAGTCGATACGTTTTTCGGAGTAGGCCGCCTCCGCGTCGAGCACCATCTGTGCCGTCACCTGCTGGCGATCAACTGCCCGCGCGAGACACTCGTTAAGAAAAAGGATGGCATCGCGGGGTCTCAATGAAGTGCGATCGCTCAGGAAGTCGGCGAATCGGCTCTTCTGAATCTCGCGGGGAAACACTTCGTCCAGCGTGACGGCCCGCGACGTGTATCGCTGACGCACGAGCCGACTAAGGCGTTTAGACACTAATTCCACAAGTTGCGGGGCTGTCCATCGAAGCCGGAGGTAAAGCGGCTCGTACTTCTCAGACTGGAACCCCGAGTCGCGGGTTGCGGTGATAACACGCTGTAGCAAGTCCAAACGTATCGCGACCACCACTTTGACACGCCGCACTTGGCGGAAGGCCCGCACGGTCTCAATTAGCGCGCGGATCAGTTTGAATTTCAGGCCATCGTCCACCCATCGTGTGTCGAGGTCGTCGATGACCACGAAGTACCCTTCCTGTGCGTCGCTAAATATCTCCTCTTCCAATAGCCGCAGCACGTTGCTCAGCGCTGCCAACTGCACTTGGCTGACGGCACGTGAACCCCGCTGAACGACTTCGCGCTTTTCCTCGGCGCTGAGCTTCTCGGAGCCCCCGGCGTCCAGCTTTGCTCCCGCTGCCGTGCCACTAATCGAAGCGCGCAGGTCGCTTTCAATCTTCGTTGTGACCTCTCTCACCCGGCTCTCGGTCTCGTTCCAGAAGTTAGCCCCC
Source organism: Burkholderiaceae bacterium (assembly GCA_030654805.1). Classification (GTDB taxonomy): domain Bacteria; phylum Pseudomonadota; class Gammaproteobacteria; order Burkholderiales; family Burkholderiaceae_C; genus PBB1. The sequence goes on along the minus strand of JAURWR010000040.1, from coordinate 73,342 downwards.
CACTGTCGTAGGTACTCGATCGCCTGCTCTTTGGGACGATCGCGCGAGAAAACACTGGAGAAGCGCTCCAGAAAGGATCGCTGCGCGGTCTCGTTAGTGATGCGGTATTTGCACCGAATCAATTCAACCGCAAGCACATGCTTCCATAAAAGCTGATAGAAAACATCGAGTTGCGTTCCAGCCTCCTCGAAGAACCGAAGGACCATGGAATTGGCGAGGAAATTGAGAGCGAGATTTTCGGGCTTTAGCTCGATAACGTGGTCTTCGTACGCTACGAGTTTCCGGACGAGTGCGCTCTTCCCCGCGCCTGTTCGCCCCACGATGATGCGCTTCGTGTCGCTAAAGTCGCGCAGCACGTCGAGGTCGCCAGTGTCGACGAAACACTCGGCAAGATAGCTCTCATCGGATTCCGCCTCCGGACTTCCGATGTTGTCGTTCTTTCGAAACCGAAACTGAATGCCGGTGTGCTTGCTGTCCATCATTCTTCCAAACGCGCCGCTAGCGACGGGGGCCACCACGCAAATGTTCAGCAATCAACTTCTAGATCGAGGAAATAACTGTTTTCGGCAATAAGCCCAAAGCGAGTCGATCGACGCTAAGCGACTTCCAGGGCCCAAGCGCGACGCCGGCTGACATCTCGCAGTTAACACAACCTATCCGGTTCACACGTCGATATTCGCCGCCCGCAACGCATTCGTCTCGATGAACTCGCGACGCGGTTCGACCTCATCGCCCATCAGCATCGTGAACACGCGGTCGGCTTCGATCGCGTCGTCGATCTGCACGCGCAGCAGGCGGCGCACGGTCGGGTCCATCGTCGTTTCCCAGAGCTGGCTGGGGTTCATCTCGCCAAGGCCCTTGTAGCGCTGGCGGGCGACGGCCGCTTCGGCCTGCTGGATCAGCCAGGCCATCGCCTGGCGGAAGTCACCGACGCTGGCCTGCTTCTGGCGCTCGCCTTCGCCGCGCTTGACCGTGGCCGCACCGCTGACCAGGCCCCTGAAGGTGCGACCTGCGGTGCTCAGCACGTCGTAGTCGGCGCCGTGCACGAAGTCGGCAGTGATCACGCTGCTCTTCACGTTGCCGTGATGCATGCGGCTGATGCGCAAGATGTGCTTGTCGTGCCGCACGTCGAACTCGGCCGTCACTTCGGCGTCGTGCAGCGCACCTTTCAACGCCGACGCCGACTGCTCGGCGGTCTCCAGCGTGTCCAGATCCAGCGGCAGTCCGTTGGCCATCGCACGCAGGGCCTCGATGTCCATCCACGCGCTCAGCCGGCCGACCACGTTGTTGGCCAGCACGTATTGCCGCGCCAGCGTCTCCAGCGTCTCGCCCTGCAGCACGGCCGAGCCGTCGATGCCGGTGTCGAGCTGCGCGTCCTTCAGCGCCACGCGCAGCAGGTAGGCGTCGAGCTCGGTGCCGTCTTTCAGGTACTGCTCTTCTTTGCCGAACTTGACCTTGTAGAGCGGCGGCTGCGCAATGTAGATGTGGCCGCGCTCGACCAGTTCGGGCATCTGGCGGAACAGGAAGGTCAGCAGCAGCGTGCGGATGTGCGCGCCGTCCACGTCGGCGTCGGTCATGATGATGATGCGGTGGTAGCGCAGCTTGTCGGGGTTGAAGTCGTCGCCGCCCATGCCCTTGCCGATGCCGGTGCCCAACGCGGTGATCAGCGTCAGGATTTCATTGCTGGTCAGCAGCTTCTCGTAGCGCGCCTTCTCGACGTTCAGGATCTTGCCGCGCAGCGGCAGGATCGCCTGGAACTTGCGATCGCGCCCTTGCTTGGCCGAGCCGCCTGCGGAGTCGCCCTCGACGATGTAGATCTCGCACAGCGCTGGGTCTTTTTCCTGGCAGTCGGCCAGCTTGCCGGGCAGGCCCATGCCGTCGAGCACGCCCTTGCGACGCGTCATCTCGCGCGCCTTGCGGGCGGCTTCGCGGGCGCGAGCCGCATCGACGATCTTGCCGACGATGATCTTCGCGTCGGCCGGGTTCTCCAGCAGGTAATCCGTGAGGGCCTTGCTGACGACGTCCTCGACCGGGCCGCGCACTTCGCTGGACACCAGCTTGTCCTTGGTCTGGCTGCTGAACTTCGGCTCGGGCACCTTCACGCTCAGCACGCAGCACAGGCCTTCGCGCATGTCATCGCCGGTGACCTCGACCTTGGCTTTCTTCGCCACTTCGGTGTCGTCGATGTACTTGTTGATGACACGGGTCATCGCGGCACGCAGGCCGGTCAGGTGGGTGCCGCCATCCCGCTGTGGGATGTTGTTGGTGAAGCAAAGCACGTTCTCGCTGTAGCCGTCGTTCCACTGCATCGCCACATCGGTGGTGATGGTCGTGCCCTGGTCGCTGACCTTCTCGCCGACCGCGCCGAAGATCGTCGGGTGCAGCACCTTCTTGCCGGTGTTGACGTACTGCACGAAGCCCTTGACCCCGCCGGCGTAGGCAAAGATGTCTTCCTTGTTGTTGCGCTCGTCGACCAGGCGGATCTTCACGCCGTTGTTCAAAAAGCTCAGCTCGCGCAGCTTCTTCGCGATGATGTCGTAGTGGAAATCGATGTTCGAGAAGATTTCCAGGTCGGGCAGGAAGTGCACCTCGGTGCCGCGCTTCTCGGTCTCGCCGGTGATGCGCAAGGGCGACACCTCGAAGCCATCGCGGACCTCGATCAGGCGATCCTGCGGAATGCCCTGCTTGAACTCCATGAAGTGCGTCTTGCCGTCGCGCCGCACCGTCAACCGCAGCCATTTGCTCAGGCCGTTGACGCAGCTCACGCCCACGCCGTGCAAGCCGCCCGAGACCTTGTAGCTGTTCTGGTTGAACTTGCCGCCGGCGTGCAACTCGGTCAGTGCGATCTCGGCCGCACTGCGCTTCGGCTCGTGCTTGTCGTCCATCTTCACGCCGGTCGGGATGCCGCGGCCGTTGTCGGTGACGCTGATCGAGTTGTCGGAATGAATCGTCACGACGATGTCGTCACAATGCCCGGCCAGCGATTCGTCGATCGAGTTGTCGACCACCTCGAACACCAGATGGTGCAAGCCGGTGCCATCAGAGGTGTCGCCGATGTACATGCCCGGCCGCTTGCGCACGGCTTCGAGGCCTTCGAGGATCTGGATGCTGCCTTCGCCGTAGGCGGCGCTCAGCGCCGCATCGTCGGCGGCCTTGGCGATTTTCTTGGCTGCGTCGTCGGACGGGTTCAGTGCTTCAGTCATCGAGGTTCGGGCTCACAGTTCAGCCGACTGCCAACGCAGCGGGGTCTTTCAACAGAGGTCTTGCGGAGGCATCCGGTGATCGAAACACCGGACTCCAAACGTCTGGTCTTCAAATTCGCATCGGCATCACGACGTACTTGAAACCGGCCTGCTCGGGCACCGTGATCAACACGCTGGAGTTGGTGTCCTGCAGCTCCAGCTTGATCATGTCGGCACCAATGTTGGACAGCGCATCCATCAGATACGTGACGTTGAAACCGATCTCGATGCTGTCGCCGCCGTAGTCGATTTCAAGTTCTTCCTTGGCTTCTTCCTGCTCGGCGTTGCTGGAAGCGATGCGCAGCGTGCCCGGCTCGATGTTGACCCGGACTCCCTTGAACTTCTCGCTCGTCAGGATGGCAGCCCGCTGCAGGCTGGCGAGCAGCGGAACACGACCCAGCGTGATGTGGTTCTTGTGGTTCTTCGGGATCACGCGGTTGTAGTCGGGGAACTTGCCCTCGACCAGCTTGGTGACGAACTCCATGCCGCTGAAACTGAACTTGGCCTGGTTGCTGGCAAAGCGCATCTCGATCAGGTGGTCTTCGCTGCCCTTGTCGCTCTTCAGAAGTCGTTGCAACTCGAGCACCGTTTTGCGAGGCAGGATGACTTCTTGCTTCGGAATTTCAGTGTCCAGCGTGGCCTGCGCCAACGCCAGGCGGTGACCGTCGGTGGCCACCAGCGTCAGGCTCTTGCCTTCGGCCACGAACAAGATGCCGTTGAGGTAGTAGCGAATGTCGTGCACCGCCATCGCGAAATGCACCTGATCGATCAGGCTCTTCAACGTGCTTTGAGGCACCTTGAACGCGGGTCCGAAATCGGCAGCCTCCTGCACCAGCGGGAAGTCGTCGCTCGGCAACGTCTGCAGGGTGAACCGACTCTTGCCACCTTGCAGCGTGAGCTTGCTCTGGTTGGCGCTCAGCGTGACGATCTGATCGGCCGGCAACGAACGCAGGATGTCGATCAGCTTGCGTGCACCGACGGTGGTGGCGAAGGTCGAGGCATCGCCTTCGAAATCACTGCGTGTGCGGACCTGAATTTCGAGGTCCGACGTCGTGAACTCGATGTCTCCCCCGTTCTTCCGCAAGAGCACATTGGCCAGGATGGGCAAGGTGTGCCGACGCTCGACGATTCCCGACACCGACTGAAGTGCACTCAGAAGTTTTTCTTGCGCTGTCTTCAAGACAATCATGTGAACCTCTCAAATTAGCCGTAGTAGTAGGGGTGACGCCAACCTGTGCAGAACCGTATTTTCTGTCTTTGAATCAATCGGTTGCGTGTGGATGAACCCTGTGAAGAGACGCTTTCGAAGTCCGGGAGTCGCAGACAACAACTTTGCAAATCGACCGGGCGCGGTGGACAAGTCGTTTTTGCCCTGAAGTTGTCCCCAGGTCTGTGCCTTGACAGGTGCCGTGATCGTCTTGTCGCATGCGTCAGCCTTTCAGCGTCTGTTCCAGCACGTGCAGCTGCTGGTTCAGTTCGGGGTTCTTCTGGCGTTCGGCAGAAATCTTGCGCACCGCATGCAGCACTGTCGTGTGGTCGCGCCCACCGAACAGCTCGCCGATCTCGGGCAGGCTCTTCTGCGTCATTTCCTTGGCCAGGTACATCGCGATCTGGCGCGGTCGGGCAATGCTGGCCGGGCGCTTCTTCGAGTACATGTCGGCGATCTTGATCTTGTAGAAGTCGGCGACGGTCTTCTGGATGTTCTCTACGCCGACCTGCCGGTTCTGGATCGACAGCAGGTCCTTCAGCGCGTCGCGGGCCAGCGCGATGTTGATTTCCTTCTGGCTGAAACGCGAGTACGCCAGGATCTTGCGCAGCGCGCCTTCGAGCTCGCGCACGTTGGCGCGCACATTCTTGGCGACGAAAAACGCCACGTCCTCGGGCATCGTGGTGCCTTCGACCTCGGACTTCTTCATCAGGATCGCGACGCGCATCTCCAGCTCGGGGGGCTCGATGGCGACCGTCAGCCCGGCGTCGAAACGCGACGTGAGCCGCTCGTCGATGTCGACCAGCCCCTTGGGGTAGGTGTCGCTGGTCATGATGATGTGCGCGCGCTTGGCCAGCAGCGCCTCGAAGGCGTTGAAGAACTCCTCCTGTGTGCGCTCCTTGCCGGCGAAGAACTGGACGTCGTCGATCAGTAGCAGGTCGAGCGAGTGGTACTTGGCCTTCAACTCGTCGAAGGTCTTGCGCTGGTAGTTCTTGACGACGTCGGTGATGAACTGCTCGGCGTGCAGGTACAGCACCCGTGCGTCCGGCCGGTCGGCCAGCAGCGCGTTGCCGACCGCGTTCATCAGATGGGTCTTGCCGAGGCCGACACCGCCGTAGATGAACAGCGGGTTGTACATCTGGCCCGGGGCACCGGCCACGTGCAGCGCGGCGGTGCGTGCCATCTGGTTGGCGCGACCGGGCACGAGGTTCGAGAACGTCAGACTCAGGTTGAGCCGGTGGCGTGACAAGCCAGCACTGGGGCCGGACTGGGTTGGCGCGGCGTCGCCACCAACCGGCGTGACAGAGGACACGCTGGAACCAGGCGTATTTGACCGTTCGACAGTGCGTGACGAGACAGAAACCGGTGTCACCGGCACAGCGGCGCGGGGCACTGAGTCACGAGGCGCCAGGTTGATCTCCAACCGCACGGGTTTGCCCGCGAGCTCGGACAACACCGCTTCGATGCGCCCACCATATTGATTGCGTATCCAGTCGAGCTTGAACCGGTTAGGAACGAGCAGGCACGCAGTGGCTCCGTCCACGGTTTCGGAAACCACGGCGGCCGGCAAAGGGCGGATCCAGGTGTTGAACTGTTGTTCAGGCAATTCGGCGGCGAGTCGTTCGCAGCCGCGTTGCCAGAGGTCTTCGGTCATGTTGTGAAGAACCGCGCTTTCCAGGTCCGGCAGTCTAATCGAAACAGCCTTGAAATTTCGAGTTATCCACAGCTCGTTTTCGCAAAGAGAAGGTGATGGGCGGTGCGTCCACCAGAGAGGCGGCAGGCCGGGGTTTTGACGAGCAGCCGCTTTCTTGGTCTAATCCGAGGTTGCCCCGCGATCGAACCAGCCATGCCGCAACCCTGTGGTCGAGCCTGGATCGAGTTGCTTGCTGCCTACCGGCACATCCTTCAGACCCCTGAGCGCCTCTTAAGAAGGCGCCTTCATTTCCACATTGGATTCGTTATGAAACGCACTTACCAAGCCTCGAAGACCCGTCGTGCCCGCACCCACGGCTTCCTGGTCCGCATGAAGACCCGCGGTGGCCGAGCCATCATCAACGCACGTCGCGCCAAGGGCCGCAAGCGCCTCGCGGTCTGAAGCCGATTCCCCGCGTGATGCCACACATCACACGGGGTTCATCCGTGCGACCGCTGTGATCCACGTCATCACACAAGCGGAAGACTTCACCCGGGTGCTCAATGCATCGTGTCAGGTGCGATCGCCGCACTTTGCCGTGCACCATCTGGCGCGTGCGCCGACCACGGGTCGCGCAGAGTTGTCAACAGCACCTGCCTCCGTGTCTCCCCTGCCTGTGGATGAGTCTGCCTTGTCGGGCTGCTGGCTGGGCCTGGTGGTTCCCAAGCGACATGCCAAGCGTGCGGTCACGCGCACTTTGCTGAAGCGTCGAATCCGGGCGGCCGTGAGCAATGCCTGCGGGTTGCCTCCGGGCATGTGGGTTGTTCGGTTGCGCACACCGTTTTCTCGCGCCGAATTCGTCAGTGCGGCGTCTGATCACCTGGGCGCTGTCGTTTCCGACGAACTGGCCACGTTGATGACGGCGGCCGTGGTCCGGGCGCGGCGATGAATCGGACCGCTCCCGCACCGTCTGCTGCGCAGCGCGCCCTGGTGGGCGTCGTGCGGCTGTATCGGTTGCTGTTGAGTCCCTGGCTGGGCTCGTCATGCCGATTCGAGCCGACCTGTTCCGTCTACGCGATCGGCGCGCTCGAATCCCATGGCGCGGCCGTCGGCAGCTACCTCGCCGCGAGGCGGGTGCTGCGTTGCCATCCCTGGTGTCCCGGCGGTCACGATCCCGTCCCTAACGAAAAGTTGTTCTCATGACCGAAATGCGTCGCACTCTGCTGTGGGTGGTGTTCTTGATGTCCGTCGTCCTGTTGTGGGACGCTTGGAACAAGCACAACGGGCAGCCCTCGATGTTCGGCGCGTCCAAGGTGACGCAGACCGCAGCCAGCGGACCGGCGCCAGCCGGTTCCGCCGCAGTACCAGCAGCAGCTGCCCTGCCGTCGGCTGCTGTCACGGCTGCAATGCCGATCGCCGATGCGGCTGCTGCCACCAACGCGCCGCCGCAGTCGCAGAAGTTCGAGATCACGACCGATCTGGTGAAAGCCACTGTCGATACGCAGGGGGGCTCGATGGTTCGACTCGAGTTGCTGAAGCAGGCCGATCACGCCGATCGCAACAAGAACGTCGTGTTGTTCGACGAGTCACCCAGCCGTCTCTACAAAGCGCAGACGGGGTTGATTGCCGCGCAAGGCGGTGCAGCGATGCCCAACCACCTGACCGTATTCAACCTGGTTCCCGGCGACCTCACGATGAAGGACGGCCAGGATCGTCTCGAAGTGAAGCTCGAATCTCCCGAGGTCGGCGGTATCAAGCTGATCAAGACTTACACCTTCCAGCGTGGCAGCTATGTGGTGGCCGTGAAGCACGACATGCTCAATGTGTCGACCGTGCCGGTGACGCCTCAGGTGTATTACCAGTTCGTACGAGACGGCAACGCGCCAGAGGGCGAGTCGAGCTTCTATTTCACCTTCACGGGCCCGGCGGTCTACACCGATGCAGCCAAGTTCCACAAGGTCGAGTTCAAGAGCATCGAGAAGCGCACTGCCACCGACAAGCCCGACCACGACACCGCAGCCGACAATGGTTGGGTCGCGATGGTGCAGCACTATTTCGCAGGCGCCTGGCTGCTGGGAGCCACCGCCGACGACAAGCGTCCACGCGAATTCTTCACCCGCAAGGTCGACACCAACCAGTACTCGGTCGGCATGATCGTGCCGCTGGGCACGCTGGCCCCAGGAGCCACGCAGACGCTCGACGCGCGCCTGTTCGCAGGCCCGCAGGAAGAAGACAAGCTGAGCCAGCTTGCGCCGGGACTGGAGTTGGTCAAGGACTATGGCTGGCTCACCGTGCTGTCCAAGCCGTTGTTCTGGCTGCTGACGCAGTTGCACAAGCTGATCGGCAACTGGGGTTGGGCCATCGTCGGGTTGGTGTTCCTGTTGAAGATCGCCTTCTACTGGCTCAACGCCACCGCCTATCGGTCGATGGCGAAGATGAAGGCAGTCAACCCGCGCGTGATGGAGATGCGCGAACGGCTGAAGGACAAGCCACAGCAGATGCAGCAGGAAATGATGCGCATCTACCGTGAGGAAAAGGTCAATCCGCTGGGCGGATGCCTGCCGATCTTCGTGCAGATGCCGTTCTTCATCGCGCTGTACTGGGTGCTGCTGGCCAGCGTGGAGATGCGCAACGCACCGTGGATCGGCTGGATCACCGACCTGTCGGCCAAGGACCCGTATTTCATCCTGCCGATCCTGATGACCGGCACCAGCTTGTTGCAGACCTGGCTGAATCCCACGCCGGCCGACCCGATGCAGGCCAAGATGATGTGGATCATGCCGTTGGTGTTCTCGGTCATGTTCTTCGTGTTCCCGGCCGGTCTGGTGCTGTACTGGCTGACCAACAACATCCTGTCGATCGCTCAGCAGTACATGATCAACAAGCAGATGGGGGTGATCGGGAAGTAGCGCGGCGCGGGCGGATGCCGTGAAAGCCTGCGGCGATCGCGTCACAGAAGAGAATGCGCCGCATGCTGCCGCGCCACCATGACCCGATCGTCGCTGTCGCCACTGCACCGGGGCGAGCAGCGGTCGGTATCGTGCGGGTCTCGGGCCGCTGCCTCCGCCCGCTGATCGATGCGTTGTGTCGTCGGCCATTGGTGGCTCGGCACGCCACGCTTCAACCGTTTCTCGACGCGAATGGTGCGCCGATCGATCACGGTCTGGCGATTCACTTCCCGGCGCCGCAGTCGTACACCGGCGAAGACGTGCTGGAGCTTCAGGCCCATGGTGGCCCGGTGGTGTTGCAGCTGCTGCTCGCGCGCTGCCTCGAGGCCGCATCGGCGATCGACACCACCACCGGCCAGCCGGTGCTGCCCGGGTTGCGCCTCGCTGTGCCGGGTGAATTCACCGAGCGTGCCTACCTCAACGACAAGCTCGACCTGGCCCAGGCTGAAGCCGTCAGTGATCTCATCGATGCCAGCACCGAGGCCGCCGCACGCTCGGCGACCCGTTCGCTGAGCGGCGGCTTCTCGGCCGAGATCGGCGAACTCGATGCACAACTGATGCGCCTGCGCATGCTGGTCGAGGCCACGCTCGACTTTCCCGAAGAAGACATCGACTTCCTGCAGCAGGCCGATGCGCAAGGGCAGCTCTCGGCGATCACGGACAAGCTGCGTGGCATCGAGGAGCGGACACGCCAGGGCGCCTTGCTGCGCGACGGCATCACGGTGGTGATTGCCGGTCAGCCCAACGTGGGCAAGAGTTCGCTGTTGAATGCGCTGGCCGGTGCCGAGCTCGCCATCGTGACGCCGATCCCCGGCACGACGCGCGACAAGGTCAGCCAGACGATTCAGATCGAAGGGGTTCCGGTCCATGTGATCGACACCGCCGGCTTGCGTGAGACCGACGACACCATCGAGCAGATCGGCATTGCGCGCAGTTGGGCCGAGATCGAGGGTGCCGATGCGTTGCTGTTCCTGCATGACTTGACGCGGATGGGCGACCCAAATCACGACGCGGGCGATGAGTCCATTCGACAGCGCCTGCCGCGCTCTTTGGCTGGAGCCGGCCGCGTGCTCGATGTCTACAACAAGGCCGACTTGTCGCAGGGCTCCGCCGCTGGCGGCCCATCGGATCTGCGGCTTTCGGCCAAGACCGGCGCCGGGCTCGACGCGCTGCGCCGACGCCTGCTGGAACTGGCGGGCTGGCATGAGCACCCCGAGGGCGTCTACACCGCACGAGCAAGGCATGTCCACGCGTTGCAGCAGACGCGTGCGCATGTCGATGAAGCGACGCGGCAATTGACCGGCGTTGCGCCCGCGCTCGATCTGTTGGCCGAAGAACTGCGCCTTGCACAAGGCGCCCTCGGCGAGATCGTCGGTCAATCGACGCCGGATGAGTTGCTCGGCGAGATATTCAGCCGGTTCTGTATCGGTAAGTGACCCGTGCGACGTGGTTATCGATCGGCGTGCTTGAAGAGCAGCATCGATAAAACCCGTTCCTCCTGTTCTTTGCTGAAACCGCAGGCGACAGATCGCATGGAGTTTTCATAGGTTCCGAACAGCATGTCCCAGATCGGAAGACCATAGTTGTTCCTGTGCTGGTCTTTCTCGTGATGCACGCGGTGCATTTCGGGTCGGACGATGACATAGCCCAGCCAGCGAGGGGTTTGGATGTTCGTGTGCTCCCACAACTCGAATATGCCGACCCAGAACGCCGTCCAGGCCGCCGCGTCCAGACCGTAGCCCAGCAGCCCATAGGACACCGCGCTGACGATCAAGGTGGTTGCCAGGAAATCGGTCGGGTGTGCGTAGAAGGCGGTTGCGACTTCGAGTCGGTAGGTGCTGTGATGAATCTGGTGGAACAGTGTCCACAAGCGGTCGCTTTGATGGCGGAAACGGTGCCACCAGTACACGATGAAAGTCACGCAGAGATAACCGATGAAACCCTGTAGATAGTCAGGCAGCGCAGTCAGGGAGTTATCTTGTCGCAAAAATGAAAACACGGTGGCATGAGCCTCGATCCATCCACCCAAGAGCATCGTCAATAAGACGCCGGTCAAACCGAAACCCGTTGCCCGAGCCACCCAGTGCCAGTCGGTCGGGTAATCCACATGGGGTCGCGCGCGCTCCCAGCACATCAGGCCGAGTGCAAATGCGGCGGTGAGAAAAATCGTGAGCGTTGAGGCGGGCAAATTCATGCTGAAGTTTCTGCACCGTAATGATGGATGGTGAAGGGCGGTTCAGAATAGCCGAGCCATGAAGATCGCCGTCATCACCGATCTGCACGCCAACCGCGAGGCGGTTCAGGCGGTGCTGGAACATGCGGCGATGCAGGGTGCACAACAACACGCTTTTGTCGGTGACTTCGTCGGCTACGGTGCCGATCCCGCTTGGGTCGTGGACTGCGTTCGCCAGCATGTGGAGCGCGGCGCCACGGTCGTGATGGGCAACCACGACGCGGCGGTCGTGCAAGGAGCGCGGACCACGATGCGTGCGGACGCGCGCTTCGTGGTCGAGTGGACGCGCGAGCGGCTCGACGTCGGCCAGCTCGATTTCCTTGCCCGGTTGCCGTTGACCCACGAGCGCGGCGACCTGTTGTTCGTGCACGCGAACGCCTACGCCCCTCCGGATTGGGCCTACGTCGAGGGCAAGTCCGAGGCGGTGCGCAGCCTGCAGGCCACGCGCCAGCGGATCACCTTCTGCGGTCACATGCACGAGCCCATGCTTTACCACCTGTCGGTGGCGGGCAAGTCCGGTTCCTTCGTTCCCGTGGCCGGTGAGGCGATCCCGCTGCTTGCCAGCCGCCGCTGGCTGGTGATTCCTGGATCAGCGGGTCAGCCGCGCGATGGCAATCCGGCTGCGTGCTACGCCCTTTACGACGAGGATGCGACGCAGCTCACGTACTGGCGCGTTCCGTACGACCACGAGGCCGCGATGGCCAAGATCCGCGCGGCCGGGTTGCCGCAGTCGCTCGCTGCCCGACTCGCCGATGGAAACTGAAACAGACTCCACACTGGGGCCGGTCGTCCGCGCACCGCTGGTCGTCGGCGCCATCGTCGATGGCTGGCAGCTCGAAGAGAAGCTGCACACCGGTGGCATGGCACACCTGTGGCGGGTGACCCGCGTGCCGGGTGCCGAAGGGATCGAGCCCACGCCGACCGACATCCCTGCCGATCTGCCGCTGATCATGAAAGTGCCGCGCATCATGGGCGGTGAAGACCCCGCCTCGATCGTCGGCTTCGAGGTCGAGCAGATGATCCTGCCGGCGTTACAGGGCCCGCACGTGCCGCGCTTTGTCGCGCGGGGTGATTTCAGCCGCGAGCCCTACCTCGTGATGGAGCGCATCGACGGGCCGTCGCTGCGCGCGCGTCTCGACGAAGCGCCGCTGGCGATCGACGAAGTCATCGAGATCGGCTCGCGCGTCGCCACCGCGCTGCACGACCTGCACCGCCAGCATCTGGTGCACCTCGATGTGAAGCCCAGCAACATCGTCTTCCGGCCCGACGGTATGGCGGTGATGGTCGACTTCGGCCTGTCGCACCACGACCGCTTGCCCGACCTGCTGGACGAGGAGTTCTCACTGCCGATGGGCACCGGGCCGTACATCTCGCCCGAACAGGTTCAATACGTGCGCGACGATCCGCGCTCCGACCTGTTCGCACTGGGAGTGATGCTCTATCACTTCACCACCGGCCAGCGGCCTTTCGGATCGCCCGTCACGGTACGCGGCCTGCGCCGCCGCCTCTACGTGGACCCGATTCCGCCGCGCGCACTGCGTGCGGATTGCCCGCCCTGGCTGCAGGAGGTGATCCTGAAATGCCTGGAAGTGAAGGCCGAGCAACGCTGGCAGAGCGGTGCGCAGCTGGCGCTGGCCCTGCAGGACCCGACGCAGGTGCCGCTCACGGCCCGGGCCCAGCGCGCGCACGTCAGCGGCGCGCTCCAGCGGCTGAAGCGCTGGTTCTTCGCCATCGGTGCCGAACCCGAGAGTGTCCCGGTCGAGGGCGTGACCAGCCGGGTCATGCGATGCCCGATCGTGATGGCTGCCATCGACGTCGATCAGGCTGCGGACGAGTTGCTCGAGCGGCTGCGCGAGACGGTGCGCCGCATCGTGGTGACCGAACCCGGCGCCCGTTTGGCCTGCGTGAGCGTGATGAAGACCGCGCGCATCGGCATGGATCAGCTGGTCGATCCTGATGGCCAGAGCCGCCACGTCAAGCAGCTGGTCGGCCTGAAGCATTGGGCGCGACCGATCAGCAAGCAGCTGAACCTCGAAGACGGGCGCCTGACATTCCACGTGCTCGAGGCGCCTGATGCCGCAGCAGCCATCGTCGACTTTGCCGCACGCAACCAGGTCGATCAGATCGTGATGGGCGCGCGAGGCAACTCGACGCTGCGTCGTTACCTCGGCAGCATCAGCTCGCAGGTGGTGGCGCAGGCGGACTGCACCGTCACGGTGGTGCGAGCCTGAGCCGCAGACGCCGCAAGGTCAGTAGAACGCGTCGACTCGCGTGGCACCCATCAGCGGCTCGATCAGACGCGCCAGCGGGCCCAGGCCTTCGTATCGAGTTGCCACCTTGTGTGCGTAGTGGAAGAACCGAGGCAGGTCGGTGCTGTAGGCCGGCTTGCCGTCGCGGTGCTTGAGGCGGCAGAAGATGCCCAGCACTTTCAGATGGCGTTGCAGGCCCATCCATTCGAGAGGCTTCCAGAACTCGCCGAAGTCGGCCGGCACCGGCAGGCCGGCCTTGCGCGCCTGCTGCCAGTAGCGGATCGCCCAGTCGAGCTCCTGTTCCTCGTCCCAGCTGATGAAAGCGTCGCGCAACATTGACGCCACGTCGTAGCTAATCGGTCCGCGCACCGCGTCCTGGAAGTCGAGGATGCCAGGGCTGGCCAGCACGTCCTCGCCGACTGCGGTTGCATCGCACACCATCAGGTTGCGCGGCATGTAGTCGCGGTGCACCGCCACCGTCGGCTGGGCCAGCGCGCTGTTCACCAGCAGGTCGCAGGTGGTGGCCCAGGTCGCCTGCTCGTCGGCGGTCCAGGTGACGCCGAACTCGCGCTGCACGCACCACTCGGGAAACAGCGCCAGCTCGCGTCGCAGCAGCGCGTCGTCGTACGCCGGCAAGGTACTCGCATCGACGCGCTGCTGCCACGCGACCAGTGCCGACATCGCGGAGCGCATCAGGCGTTCGACAGTGGGATGGTCCTCAACTGCCACCGCGGTCTGCAACTCTCCGAGGTAGAGCCGGGAGCCGAGGTCGCTCAGCAGCAAGAAGCCGTGCTCGACATCCTGTGCCAGCACGTGGGGCGCGTTCAGGTGTGCGTCCCGTATCAGAGAGGCCACGGCCACGAAGGGGCGCACGTCCTCGTGTGTGGGTGGCGCATCCATCACGATGAAGCTGGTCGCGGTGCCGTCGATGCGCAGGTAGCGCCGGAAACTCGCGTCACTGGATGCGGGCCGCAGCGTCTCGGCGCGCAGGCCATGCACGGGAGCGATCGCGTCGATCCAGCAATGGAAGCCATCGCGTCGGACCGGGTCGGCCCAGACCACGCCAGGTTGAACATCAGGAGCGATGGAGGAAGTCAGAGGGGTCATGGAAGGGCGGCGGGTCGGCGCGCAGGGGCAAAAAGGCGGGTCATACGGGGGCAGTCGCTGCCACACCCTCATGGATAATCAATTTTACAAACCGCCGTTCGCGCTTGTGGCCTGCGCCACCTCCTCCCGTCTGCATTTCTTCGCCTTTGCTGCCTCGTCCACTCGTCCGTTTGCTGTGTCCCGGCGGCTCGACATCCCTTGTCGCACCGGGTTGCGGCCGTGCATGGCCGCTGCTGCCACTGACCGCAGCGCTGCTGGCGGCCGGTGGCCCAGCCTGGGCGCAGTGGGGTCGGCCGCCCATTGGCTCGGTCCCGATACCTGCCGCAGCGCCGGCCGCCGCACAGATCCCGGTGCTGCCGTTGATTACCGACTCCGGCATCGAGTTGCGGCTCTCCCCCAAGCTGCTGCCGCTGCCTCGCGGTGAGGCCGGCAAGCAGTTGCCGATCGCGGTGCTTGCGCAAAAGGTGCGCGGTCGTCCCGATCTGGAGACGATTGCCGAAGGCGACGCGGTGCTTCGCCGTGGCGACCTGACGTTGCAGGCCGACCTGTTGAGCTATGACCAGGTCGAAGACCTCGCACTGGCACGTGGAAACGTGAAGATCAACCAGGAAGGCAACCGCTACACCGGCCCCGAGCTGCAATTGAAGGTCCAGCGCTTCGAGGGGTACTTCATCCATCCGACGTACTACTTCGGTCGTACCGCAGCCGGCGGAAAGGCCGAGCGCATCGATTTCATCGACAGCCAACGCACGGTCGCGACAAAAGCGACATACAGCAGTTGCCCGGCCGACGGCAGCGGAGACCCGGACTGGCTGTTGACCAGCGACCGCGTCAAGATGGACTTCAACAACAACGAAGGCATTGCCGAGGGAGCGGTGCTGCGTTTCCTCGGCGTGCCCATCCTCTGGGCCCCGGCGTTGAGCTTTCCGCTGACCGATGAGCGCAAGTCCGGTTGGTTGCCCCCGAGCGTCGCCATCGACAGCCGCAGCGGCGTGCGCGTCGAGGTGCCCTGGTACTGGAACATCGCGCCGAATCGGGATGCGACCTTCACCCCCTCGGCCAGCCTTCGGCGCGGAGTGGGTCTGGGCAGCGAGTTTCGCTACCTCGAGGAGAACTATCACGGTGAGCTCAACCTGAACCTGTTGCCCAACGACCGCGAGGCGGGTCGAGAGCGGTATTCGTTCGGGGCAAAGCACGAGGTTGCGTGGCCTGACGAGACGCGCCTGAGAATCCAGGTGCAGCGTGTCTCCGACGACAACTACTGGAAGGACTTCCGGCGCGACCTGAACACCATCACGCCGCGGCTGCAGCTTTCCGACATCCAGGCGACGCGCCCATTTGGCGAATGGACGACTTATGTTCGGGCGATGCGATGGCAGGTTCTACAAAACGCAGGCAGCCTGATCGACGCGCCGTACGAGCGCCTGCCGCAGATCGGCGCCCGGACCCTGCAGTCGGTGGGCGAAGGCTTCGAGGTCGAGTTCGAGGGCGAGTTCAACCGGTTTGCCAACCCGATCGGTAGTGTCAATAACGCGAATCGCCTGACCGGCCTGCGCGCGCATGCGCTTGCCAGCCTCAGCTGGCCGTGGGTGACACCCGGCTGGACGCTGGCACCGAAGGTGTCCGTGAACGCCGCGTCATATTCTCTCGACAGCCCGATGTCTGACGGCCGCAAGCAGGCCACGCGCGTGATACCGACCTTCAGCCTCGACAGCGCCTGGGTGCTGGAGCGGGACTCGTCCTGGTTTGGCAAGGACTTGCGTCAGACGCTGGAGCCGAGGCTGCTGTACGTCAACACGCCCTACCGCAAGCAGAGCTTCCTGCCGAACTTTGATTCCGCGCCCCGTGACTTCAACTTCGAGTCGATATTCACCGAGAACGCATTCTCCGGTGTCGACCGTGTTTCAGACTCCCACGAGTTGACCGCTGGAGTGACCACCCGCCTGCTTGATCCAATCAGCGGTGGCGAGTCGATGCGACTCGGCGTGGTGCAGCGCTACCTGTTCAGCGACCAGCGGGTCACGCCCCAGGGCACCACGCTCACGCAGCGCATCTCGGATCTGCTGTTGCTCGGATCGACGAGCGTGATTCCCAACTGGTCGTTGTCGGCCACGATGCAGTACAGCCCGCAGCTTGGCGCGAGCGTGCGATCGACCGTCGGCGCGGCGTATTCCCCGAAGCCGTTCCACACCGTCAGTGCGGTCTTCCGGCAGACGCGAAACTTGAGCGAGCAGCTGGAGCTTGGCTGGCAGTGGCCGATCTTTGGGCGCACCCCCGACGCCCGCAATCTTGCTGGCGAGTCACGTGGCGATCCGGCCAGTTGCAACGGTTCGCTCTACACCGTCGGCCGCGTCAACTACAGCACCCGCGACAGCCGCCTCGTCGATGCGATCCTCGGGCTCGAATACGATGCCGGCTGCTGGATCACGCGGGTCGTGGCCGAGCGGCTCTCTACCGGACAGGCCGAAGCCACAACGCGTTTGCTCTTCCAGCTCGAACTGGTCGGCCTCTCGCGGCTCGGGTCCAATCCGCTCCAGGTGCTGAAGGACAATGTCCCTGGTTACCGGCTGCTGCGAGACGCGCCGGCGAGCTCCCAGAACACTTTCTCCTTTTATGACTGACGCCTTGAGATCGATCGTTGTAGCTGCCGTAGCCATTGGCGCGCTTGTCAGTCTGCCCTCACCGGCTGCGGCCCAGGCGCCGCGCATTGGAGCGTCGAATGCCTCCGCGCGCAGCGGCGACTTCATCCTCGCCGTGGTGAACCAGGAACTGGTCACTGCGCTCGAAGTGGAGCAGCGTTTGGCGCGCGTGCGGGAAAACGCGGTGCGCACCAAGACGGCGTTGCCGCCTGAAGCCGAATTGCGTCGCCAGTTGCTCGATCTGCTGATAGACGAGCGCGCCCAGATCACGCACGCGCGTGAGAGTGGACAGCGCATCGATGACAGCGAGCTCGATCGTGCCGTAGCCAATGTGGCCTCGCAGAATCAGGTGACGCTGGCGCAGCTGCGCCAGCGGCTGACCGAGGACGGCATCGACTTTGCACGCTTTCGCAAGAACCTCCGTGACCAGATCTTGGTCGAGCGCGTGCGCGAGCGGGAGGTTCAGGCACGCATCCGAATCACCGAAGCCGACATCGATGCCCTGATCTCCAAGCAGCGTTCCGAGTCGTCATCGCGCACCGAGTACAACATCGCGCAGGTTCTCGTCACGGTGCCCGAGAACGCCACCGAGTCGTTGATCGCCGAACGCCAGGCGCGCGCGGAGGCTGCGCTGGCTCGCGCCAAGGCGGGCGAATCATTCGCAGCCGTGGCGCTCGAAATCTCTGAGGATGCGAACAAGGCCCAGGGTGGTGCGCTCGGTCTGCGCGCGGCGGACCGCTTGCCGGATGCGTTCGTCGAACTGATCCGAGGATTGAAGAGTGGACAGGTGGCCGACTCGCTGCTGCGCACCGGGGCCGGTTTTCATGTCTTGAAGCTCGTGGAGCGTCGTGACGGTCAGGCCTTCTCGGTCCCCGAGACTCGATCGCGCCACATCCTGCTGAAGATCACCGCTGAGTTCGATCAGGCTACAGCGGCGCGCCGCCTGGCCGGTTTCAAGCGGCAGGTTCAGGCCGGCACCAGCAGTTTCGAGCAACTCGCGAAAGACAACTCCGAAGACGGCAGTGCCCCTCAAGGCGGCGATCTGGGCTGGACCTCGCCGGGCACCTTCGTGCCGGAGTTCGAAGAGGCGATGAATGCGCTGCCCATCGGCGGTATCTCCGACCCGGTGGTCTCGCGATTCGGCGTGCATCTCATCCAGGTCGTTGAACGACGGCAGGCAACGCTCGATACCAAGCAGGAGCGGGACCAAGCCCGCAACGTGCTGCGTGAGAAAAAGTACGACGAGGCCTACGCCGAGTGGGCCCGTGAACTGCGAGCCCGCGCTTATGTGGAGTTGCGCGATCCGCCCCAGTGATCGCACGCTGAATGCAGCCGTGTTGATGATCCTGCGTGGTCAGACGGTGCAGGAGCGCTGATGACCCACATCGCACGCAAGCGCTTCGGGCAGCACTTCCTGACCGACCGTGTTGCCATCAGCGCCATCATCGACGCGATCGCACCGAGCCCGGGCGAAGCGCTGGTCGAAATCGGGCCGGGCCTCGGTGCGATGACTTTCCCGCTGCTCGAACGCTGCGAGCGGTTGACCGTGATCGAGCTCGACCGCGATCTGGCAGCGCGCCTGCGACTTTGGCCGGCATTGAATGTGATCGAGGCCGATGTGTTGAACGTCGATTTCTCCGCTCTGTCGGAGGCCTCCGGGCAGCCTTTGCGGGTGGTCGGCAACCTGCCGTACAACATCTCGACGCCGATCCTCTTCCATCTGCTTCCGGTGGCCGCGCAGGTCCTCGACCAGCACTTCATGCTGCAGAAGGAGGTTGTCGAGCGCATGGCGGCGGGTCCTGGCAGCAAGACCTACGGCCGCTTGTCGGTCATGCTGCAATGGCGCTACGAGATCGAATCGGTGCTCGATGTCGAGCCGGAGTCGTTCGATCCGCCACCGCAGGTGCGATCGGCCGTCGTGCGCATGCTGCCTCTGCCAGCGCGGGTCGATGTCGATGCGCAGCTGCTGGGTGAACTGGTGACCGTGGCGTTCTCGCAGCGCCGCAAGATCCTGCGCAACACGCTGGGCCGCTGGCTCGATGAGCGCGGCTTTGCGGGCGAATTCGACCTGCAGCGCCGCGCCGAGGAGGTTGCCGTGTCCGAGTACTTGGCGTTGTGCGCTGCGGTTCGATGAGTTGACGCGACCATGAACAAGGCGGCCCGCAGGCCGCCTTGTTGCCTCGCTCAACAAGTCGCCGTCAGGCGGCGTTCAACCACATCGAAGTGTCGAATGCGCTGCTCATCAGCGGCATGTTCATGCCGAAGTTCGCTCCCGCCGCGCTCTTGGCGGCAGGCTTGGCGGGCTTTTCGGAGGCGCTGGGCATTTCGGTAGCCCGCTCCCAAGAACCGAGTTCTTGAGAGCGGGCTACTGAAAAGAATAGAAGCACCTGAACGGGACCTTTCGCTCGGCCCAGAAATCGGCCGCATCCCGGAACACATCGAGCAGTTGCTCACGCGCCTCACGGTCAAACCGAGGGTTGTCGGGCAGCTGCTCCAGCACCACGACGAACCCAGGTTGCGAGCCAGCCTTGTGCACCAGATCGGTCATGCAGTCGTAGAGCGCATCGAGGTTCTTGCCGAAATGAACCGGAAACAGGAACGACTCGGCGATGGTGTCCAGGACATCCTGCTTGGCCTGGGCCGTCGTCAAATTGGCGTAGAGGAAATGCTGATCGGCGTTATGCGCCGCCTGCATCAGATCCTCCACGCTATAGGCGCGGATCGATTGAACAATGTTCGAACGGACGGTCTGCAAAAGCATGGACTCGTTCCTCCTATGGACAAAAAACCAGAGCGGCAATCACGGCACGATGCGGCCGAAGCTCGCGTAGTGATCGCCGCTGTAAAAACAGGCCTCAGGTGCCACCAACCGCAACCCACCGCAGATGATGCGTCGGGCGCCTCGGTCACGTGAACCTGGGGTCGGGACGGTGTATTCGCGGTAGTACCCACGGGTATGAGCTGGCAGCAAACGCTCCCGATTGGCAAACACCGTTCCATCTTTGCTGTATGGAAACGGTCCGCCCGAATGAATCAATCGATGGGTTTTCCGGGCTTCGCCAGGGAGTTGCTCCAATGCGACGACGGATCGTTCGCCGACGCCTTCTTGGTGCGAATCCCTGGCCCAAACCGTTCCGGGAGCCCACAGCGCGGCAGCCAATGAAACAGCGATTGCGGCTGTTTTTGCTGACCAGACGATGCATTGCTGATCCCCCAACGGGCCAGAGAAAAACACGGGTTGTCCCTTGATTCGGAAAGGCCGATGGTACCGAATCGAGCTGAAAATCTCAAGGCTGCGCCTCAAGTCAGGGCATGCTTTCCTGTCAATAAGTATGTGCTCACATCCATTAATGGCTTCGCATGATTGAGGTAAACCGGGTCATGCGGGGGCTATTCAATGGGGTCGAATCTGACTTCGAAACGTCACAAAGCCCCTGAACCGTGCGGCTCTTGAGGCGGCGTCAGCGAGTCGCGTTGGCGTCTGCCACCGTCAGCGCGGTCATGTTGACGATGCGGCGCACCGTCGCAGACGCCGTGAGGATGTGCACCGGTTTGGCCGCTCCGAGCAGCACAGGGCCGATGGCGATGCCGCCGCCAGCCGCTGTTTTCAGCAGGTTGTAGGCGATGTTCGCCGCGTCGATGTTCGGCAGTACCAGCAGGTTGGCTTCGCCACTCAACGTGCTCATGGGCATCAGGCCACGGCGGTAGTCGGCATCGAGGGCCGTGTCTCCGTGCATCTCCCCGTCGACTTCGAGCCAGGGCGCACCCTGTCGCAGCAAAGTCAGGGTATCGCGCATCTTCACCGCCGACGGGTGGTTGCTGGAGCCAAAATTGCTGTGCGAGAGCAATGCTGCCTTCGGCCGCAGCCCCAGGCGCACCATTTCTTCGGCCGCCATCATCGTGATCTCGGCCAGCTGTTCGGCGGTCGGGTCGTAGTTGATGTGGGTGTCGACCAGCATCACCTGACGTCCAGGCAGCAGCAGTCCGTTCATGCAGGCGAAAGTCCGGGCACCTTCCCGGAGGCCGATCACTTGATCGATGTAGTTCAGATGCAGCGCGGTGTTTCCCCAGGTGCCGCACAGCATGCCGTCGACCTCGCCCTTGTGCAGCAGCATGGAGCCGATCAACGTCAGACGCCGACGCATCTCGATCTTGGCGAATTGCGCTGTGACGCCCTTGCGCGCGGTGAGCTGGTGGTAGGTCTGCCAGTAGTCGCGGTACCGGTCGTCCTTGTCGGTATTGACCAGGTCGTAATCGCGACCCGCCTCGAGGCGCAGGCCGAACTTCTCGACCCGGGTGGCGATGACATCGGGACGCCCGATCAGCGTCGGACGCGCCAGACCTTCGTCCACGACGATCTGCGCGGCGCGCAGCACGCGCTCGTCTTCACCTTCGGCGTAGGCGACGCGCTTCTTCTGCGCGCGCTTGGCCAGGTTGAAGATCGGCTTCATCGTCGTGCCCGACGCGTAGACGAAGCTCTGCAGGCGCTCGCGGTAGGCGTCCATGTCGAGTACCGGCCGGGCGGCCACGCCGGACGCTGCGGCGGCTTCGGCAACTGCGGGCGCGATCCGCATCATCAGCCGGGGATCGAACGGCTTGGGGATCAGGTACTCGGGTCCGAAGCTGAGGTTCGCACCCGCATACGCGGCGGCCACCACTTCGCTCTGCTCGGCCTGCGCCAGATCAGCGATCGCATGGACAGCCGCGATCTCCATCTCGACCGTGATCGTCGTCGCTCCTGAATCAAGCGCGCCGCGGAATATGTAGGGAAAGCACAGGACGTTGTTGACCTGGTTCGGGTAGTCGGTGCGGCCGGTCGCGATGATCGCGTCGCTGCGCACCTCCTTGATCTCCTCGGGAAGAATCTCCGGTGTCGGGTTGGCCAGCGCGAAAATCACCGGGCAAGGACTCATCGTTGCGACGACTTCCTTTTTCAGCACACCGCCGGCGCTCAATCCAAGGAACACGTCGGCCCCTCGCATCACGTCGGCGAGGCTGCGATGCGCGGTTTTCTGCGCGAAGACGATCTTGTCCTCGTCCATCAGTTCAGTGCGACCTTCGTAGACCACACCTGCGAGGTCGGTGACCCAGATGTTCTCGCGCGGCAGCCCCAACTTCACGAGAAGACTCAGGCACGCCAATGCCGCAGCGCCGGCACCGGAGGTGACCAACTTGATCTGCTTGATGTCCTTGCCGGTGACCTTCAGCGCGTTCAGCAGCGCCGCGCCGACGACGATTGCCGTGCCGTGCTGGTCGTCGTGGAAGACCGGGATCTTCATCCGCTTGCGCAAGGCGCGTTCGACGTAGAAGCAATCCGGTGCCTTGATGTCTTCAAGGTTGATGCCGCCGAAGGTCGGCTCCAGCGATGCGATGGTGTCGATCAGCTTGTCGAGGTTGCGCTCCGCCAGCTCGATGTCGAACACATCGATCCCGGCGAACTTCTTGAACAGCACCGCCTTGCCCTCCATCACCGGCTTGGCGGCCAGCGGGCCGATGTCGCCGAGGCCCAGCACTGCGGTGCCGTTGGTGATCACTGCCACCAAGTTGCCGCGCGCGGTGTACTTGAAGGCGTTGGCCGGATCCGCCACGATCTCTTCGCAGGCGGCCGCCACGCCGGGCGAGTAGGCGAGCGCCAGATCTCGTTGGTTCACCAGCTGCTTGGTCGGCGCGATCGCGATCTTGCCCGGCGTCGGAAACTCGTGGTATTCGAGCGCGGCACGGCGCAGTTCGGCTGTTTTGCTGTCGTTCTTGGTGGTCATCGGGGTACCTTCGTGCTGAGCACTTCGGATTCGCGTGCGGGATGGCCCGGTGGGCTCTGGGCCTCGTCTCGCCAGCGAGCCAGCGGCGGGGCGCGTTTCAGCACATGCGGGCGCTGCAAAGTGCAGCCGCCCGTGGGTCTGGCGGCGGGCCGGCCACCAGGGGCCGGAGTCGGCGAATCATGCTTCCTATTGTAGAAGCCGCTCGATCCGGCGGCTCGCCGCGCCGATCGCCGGCCGCAGCGAGAATGCTGCGATGTCTCTCGGCGAATTCGACCTGATCAACCGCTACTTCGACCGCCCGCCACGACGTGCGACGCTGGGCATCGGCGACGATTGCGCGCTGTTCTCAGTGGATCCGGGCATGCAGATCGCGACGTCGTGCGACATGCTGGTCGAAGGCCGCCATTTCCTGTCGACGGTGGCCCCCGAACGGCTCGGCCACAAGGCGCTGGCCGTCAACCTGAGCGACCTGGCGGCCTGCGGCGCCGAACCGCTGGCCTTCACGCTGGCGCTGGCGTTGCCGCGCGCGGACGAGGCGTTCCTCGACGGCTTTTCGCGCGGCCTGCTGGCGCTGGCCGACGCGCATGGCTGTGAGCTGATCGGTGGCGACACGACGCAGGGCCCGCTGAACATCTGCATCAGCGTGTTCGGTCAGGTGCCGACGGTCGGGATCAACGACGCATCGACCGATCTGGGCGCGCTGCTGCGCTCGGGCGCGCGGGCCGGAGACGACCTCTATGTCAGCGGCACGCTCGGTGACGCGCGGCTGGCGCTCGAGGTGTTTCGCGGCATGTTGTCACTGGACGGGCGCGACTTCGACGCGGCCCGAATGGCGATGGAGCTGCCGCAACCCCGGGTCGCGCTGGGGCTGGCGCTGCGCGGCGTGGCGAGCAGCGCGATCGACGTTTCCGATGGTCTGCTGGGTGACCTCCGGCACATCTTGCAGCGCTCGGGCGTCGATGGGGTGGTCGAGGTCGATGCGGTGCCGCGCAGCGCGGTACTGCGCAAGCAGTCCCTGGCGCTGCAACGCCTTTGCACACTGTCCGGCGGTGACGATTACGAGTTGCTGTTCACCGCAGCCCCGGACCGCGCAGCGCGGGTGGCGGCAGCCGCCGCATCGGCCGGTGTCGCAGTCAGCCGCATCGGCCGCATCGTGCCGCGACCTGAATCGGCTGCGGGCCCCAGGGCCGAACTCTTCGACGCCGAAGGACGGCCGGTGGTGCACGGTCACGCGTCGTTCGATCATTTCCGCGCATGAACGACCACACTCTCGCTGCGCCTGCGACCGTCCAGCCACCGCGCAGGCCGACCGTTCGACTTCTGCTGAGCCACCCGGCGCATGTCATCGCGCTCGGCTTCGGCAGCGGCCTGTCGCCGTTCGCGCCGGGCACCGTCGGCACGTTGTGGGCATGGATATCTTTCCTGGTGCTGAACCGGTACCTGGGCCCGCTGGAAATGGCCACGCTGCTGGCGGCCAGTTTCTTCGTCGGCTGGTGGGCATGCACCGTCACGGCCCGCGCGATGGCCATTCCGGACCCCGGCGCCATCGTCTGTGACGAGGTGCTCGCGTTCTGGCTGGTGCTGTGGCTGGTGATGCCGGCCGGGTTGCTGGCGCAGGCGGTCGCCTTCGCGCTGTTTCGCTACTTCGACGCCGCCAAGCCGGGCCCGGTGGCCTGGGCCGACCGCGCCTTCAAGGTCCCGCGTGGACAACCCATCGGCTGGGCGCAGGGCTTCGGTATCCTGTTCGACGATCTGGTCGCGGCGCTGTGCACCTTGCTCGTGATCGCTGGTTGGCGCTGGTTCTGGCCATGATCTCCGACGGAGACGTCAGCATGAATGAACTCGACACCGAACAACAAGCCGGCGTTGATGCCCTGGCGGGTGCGCTGCGCTTGCGTGGACTGCGACTGGCCACGGCCGAGTCATGCACCGGTGGCCTGATCGCTGCGGCATGCACCTCGCTGGCAGGCTCAAGCGACTGGTTCGAGCGTGGCTTCGTCACCTATTCGAATGAGGCCAAGACCGAGCTGCTCGGCGTGCCCCAAGCGCTGATCGCCGAGCACGGCGCTGTCAGCGAGGCCGTGGTGCGGGCGATGGCGGAAGGCGCGCTGCTGCGATCGTCCGCGCAAAGGGCCCTTGCCGTGACCGGTATCGCCGGGCCGGGCGGTGCAACACCTGGCAAGCCCGTCGGCTCGGTGTGGCTCGCGGTGGCACGGTCGGACGGTGACACCACCGCGCTCTTGCTGCAACTCGCTGGCGACCGGGCCGCTGTGCGGCATCAGACCGTGACGCGCGCGCTGCGGGCGCTGCTTGCTTCGCTGCGTGCCTGAATGCGTCGAACATGCCCATCCTGCTCGCCACCGATTTCGACGTTGCCGAGCAGCGTCTTTGGCGGGAGCTCTTGCAGACGGAGTTGCCGGATGAGCGCTTCGTCACCGATCGCCAGACGGTGGACGACGCGACGATCGACATCGCCATCGTCGCCAACCCGCCGCGCGGCGCGCTGAGCGGACTGGCGAACCTGCGCCTGATCCAGTCGCTGTGGGCCGGGGTCGACAGGCTGCTCGGCGACCCGAGCGTGCCGCCGCAGGTGGCCATCGCCCGCATGGTCGACCCGGCGATGAATGTCGCGATGGCCGAGACCGCGCTGTGGGCGGTGCTCAGCCTGCACCGCGGCTACTACACCTACGCTGCGCAGCAGCGGGCGCGTCATTGGCAGTCGTTGCCGCAGCGGCGTGCCGACGAGATCGCGGTCGCGGTGCTGGGTCTCGGCCAGATGGGCCGCACCGTGGCGTTGCGCCTGGCCGACCAGGGCTATCGGGTCAGCGGGTGGAGCACCCGGCCGGCCGAGCCGGCGCGGATCGATGCGTGCACCGGCGACGATGCGCTGTTGCCGCTGTTGGCTCGCGCCGACATCGTCGTCAATTTGCTGCCGCTGACGCCCGCGACGCGCGGCCTGCTGTGTACGCGCATCTTCGACGCGATGCCTCAGGGCGCGAGTCTGGTGAACCTGGCTCGCGGCGCACATGTCGTTGATGCGGATCTGCTGGCCGCGCTCGACCGAGGCCACCTGCGGCACGCCGTGCTCGACGTGTTCGCGACCGAACCGCTGCCGGCCGATCACCGCTATTGGCTGCACCCCAACGTGACCGTGCTGCCGCACGCCGCTGCGCAGACCGATGCGCGCAGCGCCGCCACGGTCGCAGCCGCCAACGTGCGGCGTTTGCGTGCCGGCGAGTCACCGCAGAACCAGGTGGATCGCGTGCGAGGCTATTGACGAAGCGAGACGAGATCGCTCAAGCACCGAGCGCCAGCCGAAGCGGTACCACGACCACGCGGCTGCGGGCTGCTCCGGGCGTGACCGAGGTGCTCTGCATCGCCATCAGCACCAGCCGCTTCAAGCCGTCCCACGGCTCCAGCGGCCAGTCGGGGTGCTTCAGGCCCTTGACCAGACCGTCGCAGACTTGCGCCGCATGTAGCAGTTGGGCAAGCGCGCTGTCGGTGAACAGCGGCAGCGCGCGCTCGAACAGCCGCTCCTTGGTGCCCCAGACCCGTGCTTCGCGCAGTGCGAGCGGCAGCGGGCGGCCTGCGTTGAGGGCGTCCTGTGTGCGCTTCAGCGCGCGCAGGTCCTCGGCCAGCGTCCAGTGCACCAGCACCGCTGCCTCGCCTTCGGCACGCAGACCGTCCAGCATGCGCAGCGCGCGCGCGACCTGGCCGGCCAGCACCGCTTCGCCGAGCTTGAACACGTCGTAGCGCGCCACGTTCAGCACCGCCGATTCGACCTGCTCGAAGCTCAACTCACCGGCCGGGTACAGCAGTGCGAGCTTTTGGATCTCCTGGTGCGCAGCCAGCAGGTTGCCCTCGACCCGGTCGGCGAAGAACGCCAGCGTGCGCTGCCCCGATTCGCCGCCCTGCACCCGCTGGCCCTGCGCGCCCAGGCGCTGCGCGATCCACAGCGGCAGCGCCTTGCGGTCGATCGGGTCGACGCGCACCGTCACGCCGGCGGCGTCGAGCGCGCCGAACCAGGCGCCCTGCTGCTGCTGGCGGTCGAGCTTGGGGAGTTGAACGATCGTCACCACGTCATCGCTCAATGACTGGCAGTAGCGCTGCAGCGCCTCGGAGCCGTCCTTGCCGGGCTTGCCGGAAGGGATGCGGATCTCGATGAGCTGCTTGTCGGCGAACAGGCTCATCGCCTGCGAAGCGCCGATCAGCGCGCTCCAGTTGAAATGCGCGCCGGAGACCGTATGCACTTGCCGCTCGGTGTGCCCGGCTTGCCGTGCTGCCGCGCGCAAGGTGTCGCCGGCTTCCTGTGTCAGCAGCGGCTCATCGCCCCACACGGTGTAGATCGGCCGAAGGCCTTTCTGCAGGTGCGGGCCGAGCTGGTCGAGGCGCAGTTGCATCGGGGGTCGGCAGGCGGATGATTTGTTCGGGTGGTGGTGGGCGGCGCTCAGGGCGCCGGCACGGTGGACAGCCGCCGCATGATCTGGGTGACGATGTCTTTCTGCATCTCGCGGTACAAGAGCGCTTCTTCGTATTCCTTGGCAAGCGCCGTCGTTTCGCTGTAGCTCATGTCGCGACCCAGCACCAGCTCGGTCGGCGGAATCAGCTCGCGCCCCGCGACCGTGCGCAGGCGGAAGTTGAAGCGCACGCGCAGGCTCATCTCTCGCACCTGGCCGGCAGCGGAGGTGGCGACGACGCTCTTTTCGCGCCGGTCGGAGAGCGCTTCGAGAATCACCTGCGCCTGCGCTGCCGAGTCGACGACCAGCGTGGTCTGGCTCGCGTTGATGTTGTCGCGCAGCTCCTTCTCGAACGGCGAGTTGGACTTGAAGCCGGTGAGCTGCAGCGTGCGGAAATTCAGCGCCGGCGGGCGGCGCAATTCGAAGCCGCAGCCGACCAGCGGAGCGATCGCCAGCGCGGATGCCGCAGCGATCCAGGCGCGGCGCCTGCGGTCGAAGCCGACGTTGGTGGCGGGTGCGAGTGGCGGGCGTGCGGGCATCGGATCGGGTCTCTCAGAGCACCACATTGACCAGGCGGCCGGGCACGACGATCACACGCTTGACCTGCGCGCCGTCGGCGAATTTCAGCAAATCCGGGCTGACCAGCGCAGCCTTCTCGATGGCCGCCTTGTCGGCGCCTGCCGGCACGGTGATCGATCCGCGCAACTTGCCATTGACCTGCAGCATCAGCTCGATCTCGTCCTGCACCAGCGCGGCCTCGACGACCTCGGGCCACGGCGCGTCGAGCAGGTCGCCGTGCGCGGCTGCGTAGCCCAGCTCGTTCCACAGCGTCCAGGTGGTGTGCGGGCAGGCGGGGTACAGCGCGCGCAACAGGATGCCGTAGCCCTCGCGCAGCACCGAGGCGCCGTCGTCGCCCGTCCAGGCTTCGAGCGCATTCAGCAGCTTCATGCCGCCGGACACGACGGTGTTGTATTGCATGCGTTCGTAGTCGTAGCTGACCTGGCGCAGCACCTGATGGACTTCGCGACGCAGGGACTTGGCAGAACCCGACAGCTCGGCAGGAATCGCACCGGCGGCTTTCAGCAGGTCGGCGTTCTTGGCGCCGAAACCCCAAACCCGCTTCAGGAACCGGTGTGCGCCCTCGACCCCCGCATCGTTCCACTCCAGCGTCTGCTCTGGCGGCGACGCGAACATCACGAACAGCCGTGCGGTGTCTGCGCCGTACTCGTCGATCAGCGCCTGCGGGTCGACGCCGTTGTTCTTGCTCTTGCTCATCGTGCCCACGCCCTCGTAGGTCACGGCCGAGCCGTCGCTCTTCAGCGTAGCGCCGTTGATCTTGCCGTCGGCGCCGAAGGTGTTGTCGACGTCGTGCGGCCAGAAGTACTCGATGCCGCCCTGTGCGGTCTTGCGCGAGTAGATGTGGTTCAGCACCATGCCCTGTGTCAGCAGCTTGGTGAAAGGCTCGTCGACCGACACCAGCTTCAGGTCGCGCATCACCTTGGTCCAGAAGCGCGCGTACAGCAGGTGCAGGATCGCGTGCTCGATGCCGCCGATGTACTGGTCCATCGGCATCCAGTACGCGGCACCCTCGCCGACCATCGCGGCGGCGTTTTTGGGGTCGCAATAGCGCATGAAGTACCACGAGCTGTCGACGAAGGTGTCCATCGTGTCGGTCTCGCGGCGCGCCGGCGCGCCACACACCGGACAGGTCACGCCGGCGTGGAAGCCCGCGTGCTTGTGCAGCGGGTTGCCGCTGCCGTCGGGGATGCAGTCTTCGGGCAGCACCACCGGCAGGTCGGCTTCGGGCACCGGCACCGCTCCATGCTCGTCGCAATGGATGATCGGGATCGGCGTGCCCCAGTAGCGCTGGCGGCTGATGCCCCAGTCGCGCAGCCGCCAGGTGGTCTTCGTCGCGCCGAGGCCGTGCGCGTCCAGCGCCTTGGCGACCGCATCGACCGCCGCCTGGCAGCTCAGGCCGCTGAAGTAGTCGGAGTTGATGGTCACGCCGCGCTGCTTGTCGGCGTACCAGTCCTGCCAGCGGTCGTAGTCGAAATGCGGTTCGCCGTCGACGTGCACAACCTGCAGGATGTCGATGCCGTACTTCTTCGCGAACGCGAAATCGCGCTCGTCGTGTGCCGGCACGCCCATCACCGCGCCGTCGCCGTAGCTCATCAGCACGTAGTTGCCGACCCACACCTCGACCGGCTGGTGCGTCAGCGGATGCTGGACGGTCAGGCCGGTGCGCACGCCGCGCTTCTCCTGCGTCGCCAGCTCAGCCTCGGTGGTGCCACCGGCTTGGCATTCGGCGATGAAGTCGGCCACCGCCGGGTTCGACGCGGCGGCGTGCACGGCCAGCGGATGCTCGGGAGCAACCGCACAGAAGGTCACGCCCATCACCGTGTCGGCGCGGGTGGTGAACACATACAGACGACCGTCCTGGATCGCCTGGCCTGAGCCGTCGCGGATGTCGTGGGTGAATGCGAAGCGCACGCCTTCACTCTTGCCGATCCAGTTTTCCTGCATCAGCCGCACCCGCTCGGGCCAGCCGGGCAGGTGGTGCTGCACCTGATCGAGCAGCTCGTCGGCGTATTTCGTGATGTTCAGGTAGTAGCCGGGGATCTCGCGCTTCTCGACGGTGGCGCCGCTGCGCCAGCCCTTGCCGTCGATCACCTGCTCATTGGCCAGCACGGTCTGGTCGACCGGGTCCCAGTTGACGACCTGCGTGCGACGTTCGGCGATGCCCGCCTCGAGCATCTTCAGGAACAGCCACTGGTTCCAGCGGTAGTAGTCGGGCGAGCAGGTGGTGACCTCGCGGCTCCAGTCGATCGCCAGGCCCATCGCCTGCATCTGGCCCTTCATGTGGGCGATGTTGTCGTAGGTCCACTTCGCGGGCGGCACCTGGTTCTTCATCGCCGCGTTTTCTGCGGGCAGGCCGAAGGCGTCCCAGCCCATCGGCATCAGCACGTTGTAGCCCTTCATCCGCAACTGCCGCGTCAACATGTCGTTGATCGTGTAGTTGCGCACATGGCCCATGTGCAGCTTGCCGCTGGGGTACGGCAGCATCGAGCAGGCGTAGAACTTGGGCTTGGGATTCCCGGCGCCGTCAAGGGCGCCTTCGGTGACACGGTAGACCTTGCCATCGTCCCAGGCTTTTTGCGCCTTGCCTTCGACGTCGGTCGGCTTGAATTCGAGAATCATGAGGGGGCGCGGTGCGCTCGGGGACGTGTCGTTCGATTATAGGAAGCCGCCTCGAACCAACCGGCTCTGGCCCGGCTGCCTGCCTGGGGCAGGTGACCGCGCCGCTTCCATGGGATCGGCGTCGGCCCTACACTCCTTGGGCTTGTCGGGGCGCCACAGACGAAAGTCGAGGCTGAGACCACACTGATGTGGAACCCGCTGAACCTGATCGGGGTCGTGCCCGCGTAGGAATCAAGTGCAACGGTCACCGTGCGGCGGGAAAGCTCTCGCCGCGCCGGCTCCAGGCAAGCGTTCATCTCTCACGCCACCAGGAGCTCGAATGGCCAAGCACCTTCAACATGTCGACACCGATGCGCTCTCCCAGCGCATCACCCGCACGCCCTTCCCCGGTTCGCGCAAGGTTTATCTGGACGGGCCGCGTCCGGATATTCGGGTCCCCTTTCGAGAGATCGCGCTCGGCGACACCCTGGTGGCCGATGGCACCGGTGGCTCCCGCCACGAATCCAACCCGCCGCTGCGTGTGTATGACGCCTCGGGCCCGTACACCGATCCGCAGGCCGTGATCGACATCACCCGCGGCCTGCCGCCGCTGCGCGCCGCGTGGATCGCCGACCGCGCCGACACCGTGGCGCTGCCCGGCATCAGCAGCGCCTATGGCCGCGAGCGGCTGCACGATCCCGCGCTGACGGCTCTGCGGATGGCTCAAGCGCCGCTGCCGCGCGTGGCCAAGCCCGGCGCCAATGTTTCGCAGATGCACTACGCGCGGCGCGGCATCGTCACGCCCGAGATGCACTACATCGCGGTGCGCGAGAACCTGGTCAAGGCGCAGCTGCGCGAGCGGCTGGCGACCGAGCGGATGCCGAAGCGCGGCCACTCGTTCGGCGCGAATCTGGTGCAAGACATCACGCCGGAGTTCGTGCGTGATGAAGTGGCGCGCGGCCGCGCGGTGATCCCGAACAACATCAACCACCCCGAGAGCGAGCCGATGATCATCGGCCGCAACTTCCTCATCAAGGTCAACGCCAACATCGGCAACTCGGCCGTCACGTCCAGCATCGAGGAAGAAGTCGACAAGCTGGTCTGGTCGATCCGCTGGGGCGCCGACACGGTGATGGATTTGTCGACCGGCGAGAACATCCACGAGACGCGCGAATGGATCCTGCGCAACTCGCCAGTGCCGATCGGCACCGTGCCGATCTATCAAGCCTTGGAAAAAGTAAATGGCAAGGCCGAGGACCTGACCTGGGAGCTGTTCCGCGACACGCTGATCGAGCAGGCTGAGCAGGGCGTCGACTACTTCACCATCCACGCCGGCGTGCGGCTGGCCTACATCCCGCTGACGGCCGACCGGCTCACAGGCATCGTCTCGCGCGGCGGATCCATCATGGCCAAGTGGTGCCTGTCGCACCACCGCGAGAGCTTCCTGTACGAGCACTTCGACGAGATTTGCGAAATCATGAAGGCCTACGACGTGTGCTTCTCGCTCGGCGATGGCCTGTGCCCCGGCTCGATCGCCGACGCCAACGACGAGGCGCAGTTCGCCGAGCTGCACACGCTGGGCGAGCTGACGCAGATCGCCTGGAAGCACGACGTGCAGGTGATGATCGAAGGCCCCGGCCACGTGCCGCTGCAACTCATCAAGGAGAACGTCGAGAAGCAGCTCGAGGCCTGCTACGAAGCGCCGTTCTACACGCTGGGCCCGCTGATCACCGACATCTCGCCGGGCTACGACCATATTTCGTCGGCGATGGGTGCGGCCAACATCGGCTGGTACGGCACCGCGATGCTCTGCTACGTGACGCCGAAGGAGCACCTGGGTCTGCCGAACCGCGACGACGTGAAGCAGGGCCTGATCGCCTACAAGATCGCCGCCCACGCGGGCGACCTGGCGAAGGGCTTCGCCGGCGCGCAGATGTGGGACAACGCGGTGTCGAAGGCGCGTTTCGAATTCCGCTGGGAAGACCAGTTCCGCCTCGCGATCGACCCCGACACCGCAATGGCGTACCACGACGAGACCTTGCCGAAAGAGAACGCCAAGGTGGCGCACTTCTGCTCGATGTGCGGGCCGAAGTTCTGCTCGATGAAGATCTCGCAGGAGGTCCGCGATTTCGCGCGTCTGCAGAAGGCCGAGGCCACGGTTGTTGTGACCGCGACGGTGATTCCGATCCACGCGGCGCTGGAAGAAAAGGCACTGCAGTTTCGCGAGGGCGGCGGCGAGATCTACGTCTGACCCTGTGCGAGGGTTTTCGGACATTTGAGCCGGCTTTGGCCGGTCCGTGCCTGCTTACACCAGTCGCGTTCGCCGCCAGGCTCGCAGGTCTGAGCTGCTGGAGTCGGCTGTGGAATCCCGTCGCAGCCGGTTTGACCCCCCCACCTGAGGAGTACCGCGCGCGGTTTTTGTTGGTAACAATCGGTCTGAGAGCAGTGAAAGTCCGTATTTGGAATATGACGCTCGTGGTCGGAGGCGTCAGCCTGTGAGGCTCAGCCAGCTTCCCGTGATCAATGCCTCATGTGAACTCAACATGAGGGCCACGAACCCGCCGCTGACACATCAGGAAACGTACTATTGCTGTAGTTTCAATGCGCCGCCGGATCGGTATCTGCAACGGCTTGACGAATTGAGGATGGACGTGGACAAAATGCAGCAATTGCCAGAAGAAGCTCTCACCTCCAAGGTGGGTTCCGGTTCGAGTGAGTCGTTGTCGGCTGGCGCGCTGGCTCGGCGCCGAGCGCTGTTCAAGGGCATCGGCAAGGGTGGCGCGGTGTTGGCGGCGTCGGTGCCTATTCAGACTCTGGCTGGTCAGACGTTGCTGACTGCTGGTGGTCAGCATATTTGCAGCGTTTCAGGCATGCAGTCGGGCGTGCGTTCGGCGACGACAAACGTAGCTGTGTGTGGCGGGTACTCGCCAGGCTGGTGGGCTCAGTCCACTGACGAGGCTGGCAAAATACCCAAGCGCTGGCCATCTACGCTGGAACATGGCTGGAACTACACGACGCCGTGCAAGACGGTGTTCGTCGGTTCGACTCTTACGTACATCTTGAAGAACGATACAACTATCAGATATCCGTCGCTTTTCCAGGTGATGTCTGCCAAAGACAAAGATTGCAAATTCTCAGATACCGACGAATTTCACTGGGTATGCGCTTGGTTGAACGCGATAACCCACAGCTTCAGTTTCCCTTACAGCGGCGATCAAGTCATCGCTTTTTGGAATGCCGGACCTTCCAGCGATACTTACAAGGATGCGCTGAGCTTTTTCAAGACGTACATGGAGAAGCACGACGCTTGAGTAGTTTCAGGCCGTGTTCCGCTTGAGCGATGAGGTGGCGTATTTGTTCACTTGCGTCGCTTCACTGGCGATGCTGGGACCACCAGTGGGTGGTTTTTAACGTTGGATCTGGGCAGACTCATTTACTTGACGAGGTCACTGCGGCTGTCCTGTCAACCATAGAGGCGTCGCCAGGCGATACCGATGCTTTGAGCGTCCTTGAACTGCAGGAGGTGATGCGCGGTGAAGGCATGCTTCCGTCGGATACCTTGGATGCTGTTCTCGAGCAATTGGCCGGGGTCGGACTCATCGAAGCGGCGGCGCCTTGAAACTGTGCTCGCTGACCCCGGCGGATGTTTCGCGCCGACTATGCGGCGAAGGGTTGTTGCTTCGCACCGGTCCATTCAACTTTCGGATTGTTTCCTCGATTGAATCGGTCGCTGCTGGGCTGAGATTGCTGTACGCGGACTCTCTGCTCGCTGGCGAGAAGGACTTCGTCGATTTCACCGTGACGCTGCAGTGCAGCGGCGGTCTGCGACGATGGTGGCGCCAGCAGGTCATCCTCAGCTATGACGGTACGAACCCCTTCGTGCCCCTGCCGCTCGACCATGCGTTCCCCTTGCTCGAATGGGCCATGAACTGGTGCATCTCGACCCAGGCCCACCATGTTCTGACGTTGCATGCGGCCGTCCTTGAACGAGGTGGGCGTGCCCTGATCATGCCGGCACCCCCCGGGTCGGGAAAGAGCACCTTGTGCGCCGGCCTGACCAGCCGCAATTGGCGCCTGCTTTCCGACGAGCTGACGTTGTTTTCCCTTTCTGATGGCTCGGTCGTGCCTTTGGGAAGGCCGATCAGCTTGAAGAACGAGTCGTTGAAGGTCATCCGCGAGTTCGCGCCGGATGTGGTCCTGAACGACGTCACGCACGATACGTCCAAAGGTTCGGTCAGCCACATGAAAGTCCCAACGGACCACGTGCAGCGGCTTGGCGAGCCCGCTCGACCGCGCTGGGTGGTGTTCCCGAGATACGTGCCTGGTGCGCCTCCCGCGTTACGGCCCCGCTCGAAGGCCGACAGCATGCTTGAGCTCGGCCGCAACGCCTTCAATTACACATTGCTGGGATTGACCGGGTTCGAGGTGCTGGCCGATGTGGTGGACGGCTGCGATTGCTATGACTTCAGCTACAGCCGACTGGAGGACGCGGTTGCAGTCTTTGATCGACTGGTGGCGGAGACGGCGCCTTGATGCCGGACCTGTTGTCGCCGGTCTGGGCACAGCCGGAACTGCGACCCGTGTTCAGCCTCACGCAATGGGAGAGCGTGCTCGGCCAAGCGCGGCAGGCCGGTTTGATGGGTCGGCTGGCTCAGCACCACCTCGACCACGGCTGGATGTCGGAGGTACCAGCGCATCCACGCTGGTACCTCGAGGGCGCGATCCGCCAGGTCGATCGGCTGCATCACGAGCTGCGCTGGGAGATCGACTGCGTCCGCCGTGCACTGGCGCCCCTCGGCGTGCCATTTGTGCTTCTGAAGGGCGCGGCCTACTTCGCAGCCGAGTTGCCGCCGCGGCGGGGAAGGCTGTTCGGTGACATTGACATCATGGTCAGGCGCGAGCACCTGCCGCAGGTCGAAGGTGCGCTTTTTCGCGCCGGGTGGATCAGTGATGAGCGCGATGCCTACAACCAGCGCTACTACCGCGAATGGATGCACGAAATTCCGCCGATGCGCCACGTCCAGCGCGGTACGGTGATCGACGTACACCACACGATCACACCGCCGACCTCGCGAATGTGCGTGGACGGTGAGGCGTTGCTGGAGCTCATCGTGGCCATCGATGGGCGCCAAGATGTTTACGTCCTCGCGCCGGTCGACATGGTGCTGCACAGTGCCGTGCATCTGTTTCAGGAAGGAGAATTCGAACGCGGACTGCGCGACTTGCTCGACCTGAATGACCTGGTTCACCATTTCGAAGTGCTTGAGCCCGACTTCTGGCATCAATTGATCGCTCGGGCTCACACCCTCGAGCTGCAGACGCCGTTGCACCACGCGTTGTTCCATCTTGAACGACTGTTTGGTACTCACGCGCCTGCTTCCTTGCAAGATGCGGTGGAGGCGCTGCGGCCGCCCTGGTGGCAGCAGCGCCTGATGGCCGTGCTGCTGGGTGCCGCCCTGAGGCCGGTGCACCCGAGCTGTCGTCAACCTGGCGAGGGCCTGGCGCGCTGGCTGTTGTATGTGCGCTCACATGCTTTGCGCATGCCGATGACCCTTCTGGTGCCGCACCTCGTCCGAAAGGCTTGGATGCAGCGCTTCCCGACGAAGAAGCCCGAGGTCCATCTGGACGCCGGGGCGTGAAACCTGCCAAGCGCGCCGATCGGTGGGTCTATTGTTTTAATGTTTCGCGTTGCCAGCAGTGGGCGCGATCGCGACGAAGCCGATGCGCGTCAGGCCGCCCTGCTGCACGATGCCGATCAACTCGGCCACGCGGCCGTACGGCACCGCTTGGTCGGCGCGCAGCTGGACCTCGGTCTGCGGATTCAGGCGCGCCGTCTCGGTCACCCGTTGCGCCAGCGTGGCAGCGGCGATCTCCTTGTCGACCAGGAAGATCCGACCCTCGGCATCGATCGACACCGAGATGAACTCCGGGGTGTCGCTGGGCTGCGCTGCATCGGTCTTGGGCAGGTCGAGCTTGAGGCTGCTGCTCATCAGTGGCGCGGTGATCATGAAGATCACCAGCAGCACCAGCATCACGTCGATCAGCGGCGTCATGTTGATGTCGCTCATCGGCTGCGGGCCGGACGTGCGCTCGAGGCGTCCGAAAGCCATGCGTATTGCCTCAGTCGCGCGACGGAGCGGCGATGTTCGGTGCCCGGTCGACCTGCATCTCGCGCAAATCGTGGGCAAACCCCTCGAGTTCGGCCTCGCAGGCACCGACCATCTTGCCGAAGATGTTGTAGGCCAGCACCGCCGGAATCGCCACGGCCAATCCTGCGGCTGTCATCACCAGTGCTTCGCCGACCGGACCCGAGACGCGCTCGATGGTGATCGAGCCTGCTGCCGAGATGCTGACCAGAGCGTGATAGATGCCCCACACCGTGCCGAACAGCCCGATGAACGGAGCCGTGCTGCCGATCGAGGCCAGCAGCACCTGCCCGAACTGCAGCTGCGTCAGCACCGCGTGCAGCGCATCGCGCAGACGACGGGTGAGTTGCGATTGGCGCAGTCCGTGCGCTTCGAGCGTCTGCGCGTTCGGTTGTGCGGTGGCTGCGGCAAGCAGAGGCGTCAGCACGCGCTCGCGATCGAAGGCGCCGAGCTGATCGCGGGCGGCGTCGAGATCGGCGGCGGCCCAGAACGCTGGCACGGCCCGCGTGATGTCGCTGCGCACACGGCGCAGCAGCCAGCCCTTCCAGAAGATCAGCACCCAGGCGCTGATCGACATCACCAGCAAGAGCGCGGCGACGCTGCGCGTGATCGCATCACCTTGTTGCCAGAACTGCTGAAATCCGTTCATGTCCCGTCGCGTGGAAAGGTGAGTTGGTGACGCATCAAGCCAGGCCGAGCACGTCGTTCATGTCGAAGAGACCGCTCGCCCGGCCGGCCAGGAAGCGCGCCGCCCGCAGGCTGCCCTGCGCGTAGGTGGCGCGGCTCGAACTCTTGTGGGTGATCTCGATGCGCTCGCCGATGCCGGCAAACAGCACGGTGTGGTCGCCGACCACATCGCCGCCGCGGATGGTCGCGAAGCCGATGGTCGACGGATCGCGCTCGCCG
The DNA here is from genome assembly GCA_030654805.1 of Burkholderiaceae bacterium. GTDB lineage: Bacteria > Pseudomonadota > Gammaproteobacteria > Burkholderiales > Burkholderiaceae_C > PBB1. The sequence continues at coordinate 35,639 of JAURWR010000040.1, read as the reverse complement.
GTCACGCCTTCGCGGCCGTACACCGCGCAGTCTTTCAGGTTGCGCCCGAGGGCCGCCGCGACGACCTCGCCCATCTTCAGCGCGGTCCCGCTGGGTGCGTCGACCTTGTGGCGGTGGTGCGCTTCGATGATTTCGATGTCGTAGCCTTCGCTGAGCATCCGCGCTGCGGTGTCCAGCAGCTTCAGTACGACGTTGACGCCGACACTCATGTTGGGCGCCAGCGTGACGGCGATGTGGCGCGCGTGGTCGGCGATCTCGGCCTTCTGCGCTTCGGTGAAACCGGTGGTGCCGATCACCACCTTGATCCCCAACTCGCGACACACCGCAAGATGTGCCAACGTGCCTTCCGGTCGAGTGAAGTCGATCAGCACCTGAGATCGAGCCAGCCCCGCGCGCAGGTCCGAGGTGATGATCACACCGCTGGTGTGGCCCGCAAATGCGGCCGCATCCTGACCCAGCGCCGGACTGCCGGGCACGTCCAGTGCGCCACTCAGCGACATGTCGTCCGCCGCGATCACCGCTTCGATCAACATGCGGCCCATGCGACCCGAAGCACCAGCCACGGCAACTCTCAGCGGCTCGGTGGCGGCCACAACCGAAGAACCGTTCATCAGCGCGGCTCGAGGGGGGGGTAGACGCGGTCAGGTGCCACGGCCGGGGGGGCAGCCTGCGCGCTCTTGGGTGGTGGCTTCAGTGACTGGATCTGCTCGGGCGTGAGCGCCAGCGACGGCGCCTTGCCGGTGGACTTGTTGCTGTCGATGGACGCGACGAAGGCCACCTCGGCTGGCAGATCGCCGCCGGTGTCGAGGCTCTTCAGCCGCTCGCCATCGAACATCGCCACGATGCTTCGCCGTTGCGGCTCCGCACCCTGTCGGCGGATCGTGAACACGTAGTCCCAGCGGTCGGCGTGGAAAACGTCTGCCAGCAGGGGTGAGCCCAGGATGTCGCGAACCTGGGCGCGCGACATGCCGGTCTGGATGCGCGCGACTTGCTCCTGCGTCACCACATTGCCCTGAACGATCTCAACCTTGTAGGGCGTGACGACGCTCAGGATGGTGTCTGACGGGTCCAGGGACGAGCAGCCTGTAAGACCGGCTACAGCCCACGCCATCGAGATGAGGAGGAGATGCTGGCGTGGAAAGGATATCAATGACATGACGGCATCCAGGGCACGCGAGACCACGGCCCGACTCGATATGATCGATTCATTCTAGCGGTCGGGCCTGTGCCCGGATCGCCCGGCGGGAGGCCCTCATGACAAACGCAGACGAACTGAAAAGCAGCGGCTTGAAGGCCACGCTGCCGCGGATCAAGATACTCGAAGTGTTCCAGCAGGCCATGCAACGTCACATGACGGCGGAAGACGTGTTCAAGGTGCTGCTCGCGGAGGGGTCTGACGTGGGTCTGGCGACGGTGTACCGCGTGCTGATGCAGTTCGAGCAGGCCGGCATCCTGTCGCGCAACCATTTCGAGTCGGGCAAATCGGTGTTCGAGCTCAACGAAGGCAAGCACCACGACCACCTGGTATGCATGGATTGCGGGCGGGTCGAGGAGTTCTTCGACGCCGAGATCGAGAAGCGGCAGCGGACCGTTGCGCAGACCCGGGGGTTCGAGTTGCAGGAACACGCGCTGTCGCTCTACGTGGTGTGCACCAAGAAGGCCTGCCCGCACCGCGCGGGCTGATCCTCGCGCTACAGCAGCCCCGGCGGGGCCGCCGGAGTCAGTTACCGCCGCGCTCCAGCGCTCGCTGGTGCCGCTCGATGAATTCCTTGTAGGTGTCGATGCCGCGCAGCTGCAAGATGGTGTTGCGCACCGCAGCCTCGACCAGCACCGCCAGGTTGCGACCGGCGTCCACCGCGATCACCGCCTTGCGCACCGGCACATCGAGGATGTTCTCGTAGAGCGGCTCGTACGGCAGCCGCTCGAACTCGCGCTCCATGGTTTCTTTGCGCACCAGGTGGACGATCAGCTTGACGCGCATCTTGCGGCGCACGGCGGTCTCGCCGAAGATCGCCTTGATGTCGAGCAGCCCGATGCCGCGCACTTCGAGCAGGTTGATCAGCAGTTCCGGGCAGCGTCCTTCTAGCGCGGTTTGCGACATCCGGTAGATGTCCACCGCGTCGTCGGCCACCAGGCCGTGGCCGCGCGAGAGCAGCTCCAGGCCCAGCTCGCTCTTGCCCAGGCCCGATTCGCCGGTGAGCAGCACGCCCAGCCCCAGGATGTCCATGAACACGCCGTGCCGTGTCGTGCGCTCGGCGAACAACTGGCTCAGGTAGCCGCGCACCATGTCGATGACCTGCCCGGCCGACTCGGCGGTGACGAACAGCGGGATCGCCGCGCGCTCGCACATCGCGACCAGCCGGTCGGGCGGCACCTGATCGTCGGCGACGATCACCACCGGCGGCTCCAGCGTCACGATGCGCTGGATGCGCCGCTCCTGGTCTTCTGCGGACGAATCCAGCAGATAGGCCACCTCACGACGGCCCACCAGCTGCACCCGGTACGGGTGGATGTAGTTGAGGTAGCCGACCAGGTCGGCGGCCGATTGCGCATTGCGCACCGCCGCCTCATCGAAGCGCCGTTCCGGATGCGCATGGCCTGCAATCCACTCCCACTTCAGCGCGACCCGGTGGTGCTCGAACAGCGCTTCGGCGCTGATGCTGATGGGCTTCATGTTGTGCGGGCTCGCTGCGGAAACTTCGCCGACGTCAGCGCACGTGCGAGCGGACGCGGCATCAGGCCACCGACTTCAGCGGCTCCCAGTTGGCAATGAGCTCGTGCACCTTGGCAGCGTCGACCTCGGTCTTCAGCCGCTCGCGCAGTTCGCGGTCGCCCAGCATTTCCGCGATCTCGGAGAGGATTTCGAGGTGACGCTGCGTGGCCGCTTCGGGCACCAGCAGAAAGATGAGCAGCGTGACAGGCTCGTCGTCAGGTGCATCAAAGGGGATCGGATGCTGCACGCGTGCCACGGCAGCGAGCGGGTTCTTCAGTCCTTTGATACGACCATGCGGGATCGCCACACCGTGCCCGAGTCCTGTCGAGCCCAGCCGTTCACGCGCGAACAGGTTGTCGGTCACCGTGGCGCGAGCAATCGCGTGCTGATTCTCGAACAACAGGCCGGCGTGTTCAAAGACGCGCTTCTTGCTGGTGGCGTCCACATCCACCAACACATTGCTGGCGGGCAGGATGGCGGCGAGACGATTCATCGTGCAATCCAAGTGACAACTTCAGCAGGAGCTTCGTTGCGCGCTTGCGTGGAGCCAAAAGCGGCTGATTATAGAAATCGGGACCCGTTCACACACCAACGGTGTCCCAGATGCAACACCATTGTGCACATGATGCTGCATCGCAGCAATGCCGTTGCACCCCCTTGCTTGCGGGACCGCCTTCAGCAGAGAAAAAAGCGGCCCGGAGGCCGCTTTCTCGATCCGGAAACAGACTGCGCCGGATCAGGTTGCGCGTGCGTCGATGCGTTTCGCGGCCACATGGTGGTGGTTCTGGAGCCGTCCCTTGTGACGGCACACCTGACGATCGAGTTTGTCCATCAACTGATCTACGGCGGCGTACATGTCCTCGGCGGCGTGCTCGATGAAGATGTCCTTGCCCTTGACGTGGAGGGTGACTTCAGCCTTTTGCCGGCGCTCCTTCTCTGTCAGCTTCTCTACTGACAGCAACACGTTGATGTCGACCACCTGGTCGAAATGACGGGTGACCCGGTCTAGCTTTGTAAGCACATACTCACGCAAAGAAGGTGTGATTTCCAAGTGGTGGCCGCTGATCGTCAAGTTCATAGGAACTCCTTTCGCAGGGAATGAAAGACAGGGAGCACAACGGTGGGCCGCCTTGCGATGGACGGCATGAGCGACCCGACCGGAATTCATCTTGCTCCGGATCGGCCGCACTGGCAAGGAAGGGGGGCGCTCAGCCCGCAGCCATTGCGTGCGGTCTGCCCGGTTTGCCGGCCGAAGCTCATGCTGCGATGCGATAATTTTTGGTGTTGAATCAACTGGAGTTCGACTTGGACATGCCCGCCCCGCGCTGACCGTCCACTCCGCGCAAACCTCGCGACGTACCGCAGGTCCGGCCAGGGGTGAGACGGTTGCGATCCCCGCACCCCCTAGGCCCCCGACGACTGTCAACCACCCCGTCGGCTTGTTGGAGCTCCCATGCTCAATGTCTTCTCGCTGGCCAATGGCCGCCTGTTCCAGGAAGAGATCGAAAGCCGCGCTGCGCTCGCGAACGTGCAGCCGGTGTGGGTCGATCTCGATGCACCGACGGCCGAGGAAAAAGGCTGGATCGCGCAGCACTTCGGCGTCACCATTCCCGACGATGCGGTCGACGACGACCTCGAGGAGTCGGCCCGCTTCTACGAGGAAGACAACGGCGAACTGCACATCCGCAGCGACTTCCTGATCGACGACGACGAAACCCCGCGCAACGTGCGCGTTGCCTTCATCCTGTTCAAGAACGTGCTGTTCTCGGTGCATGGCGAAGAGCTGCCGGTGTTCCGGCTGCTGCGGCTGCGGGCGCGGCGCATCCCGGCACTGATTGAGGACGCCAAGGACGTGCTGCTGAAGCTGTACGACGCCGACGCCGAGTACAGCGCCGACGCGCTCGAAGGCATCTACGACGCGCTCGAAAAGGTCAGCCAGCGCGTGCTGAAGGAAGACGTCAACGATGCGATGGCGGCCGAGGCGCTGTCGGCGATCGCCAAGGAGGAAGACCTGAACGGTCGGATTCGGCGCAACGTGATGGACACGCGACGTGCGGTCAGCTTCATGATGCGCAGCCGGCTCCTCAACGCCGAGCAGTTCGAGGAAGCGCGTCAGATCATGCGCGACATCGACTCGCTGGACAGCCACACCACCTTCCTGTTCGACAAGATCAACTTCCTGATGAACGCGACCGTCGGTTTCATCAACATCAACCAGAACAAGATCATCAAGCTGTTCTCGGTGGCCAGCGTCGCGCTGCTGCCACCGACGCTGATCGCCAGCGTCTATGGGATGAACTTCAACGCGATGCCCGAGCTGACCTGGCGGTATGGCTACCCGTTTGCGATCGCGCTGATGGTGGTCTCGGTCGCCGCGCCGTTCATCTACTTTCGGCGCAAGGGCTGGCTGTGATCCGATGAAGGACAAGTGGCTGTTGATGCTGGGCGGGCTGGTGGTGGTGCTGGTCGTGTTCGGCCTGAAGGTCTGGCATGCGCAAGGCATCTGTACGGACATGAGCGGCCGCTGGTTCGAAGGCGAGTGCTACTTTGATGAAAAGCCCACCGACGTGAAGCTGCGTCGGTGAGCGCTCCATCCGGCGAGGTTCCCGTCGGCGCACTGGGTGCCCGCCTGATCGCTCTGCTGCGGGTGGCCTGTGCCACCACGCTGATGGTGCTGTCGTTTGCGATGCTGCAGCCGGTGCTGGCGGTGCGCCTGCAGACGGCCGGGGTCAGCGCTTCGGCGATCGGTGTGCTCGCGATGCTGCCGTTCCTGACCGTCGCGCTGATGGTGCCGTTGATGCCGGCGGTCTTCGATCGGCTCGGCGTGGCCGCCGCCTACCGCTGGGGCATGGGCCTGGAGGCACTGGCGACGCTGGGCTACGCGGTCACCGAGGACTATGCGCTGTGGTGCGTGTTGGCGGTGCTCGGCGGCATCGGCGCGGCGGCGGTCTGGAACGGCACCGAGGCGTTGATCGCGCACAACGCGCCTCCGGAGCGGCGCGGGCGCTTCACCGGCCTCTACCAGACCGCGCTCGGTGCGGCCCTTGCCGTCGGGCCGTTTCTGCCCGGCCTGTTGCCGTGGTCGCCGCGCGCGCTGACGGTGTGCGCGGCCGCGCTGATGCTGGCGGGCCTGTGCCTCACCTTCAGCCGCGCGGTGAGCGTGCTGCAGGCAGGCCACGAGGACGCGCTGCCTGCCGGGCTGTGGGCGACGATGTGCAGCGTGCCGGGTCTGGTGGCGATCGCGTTCGCGGGCGGTGTGTTCGAGGCCGGACTCGGCTCGATCACCAGCGCCTACGGCTCGCAAACGGGGTTGTCTCTCGCGGCTGCCGCGTCGGTGGCCGGCGCACTGGGCCTCGGCAGTTTCATGTTGCAGTACCCGTGCGGCTGGCTGTCCGATCACGTTTCGCCGCGCCGGGTGTTCGGCCTTGCGGGCGCCTTGCTGCTCGTCGCATCGGCGGCCTTCGTCGCCGCGACAGCGTGGCCGCCGGTGCTGTGGATCTGCGCCTTCGTCTGGGGCGCCGTCGGTGGCGCGCTGTACACGCTGACGATGATCCGTGTGGCCCATCAGTTCGCCGCAACGTCGGCCGTCGCCGGCACGGCGGCGATGATTACTGGCTACACCGTCGGCGGTGCCGTCGGCCCGTCGTTCAGCGGCGTCATGCTCGACTTTTTCGGTGCGCCCGGCCAGGCCGCTTGGCTGAGCGCATTGGCGATCGTGGTGCTGTTGTTGTCGCGCAGGTTTTCCGGGCTCGCTGGTCACGGCTGAAGGCACGCGGCGTTTCAGCCTCGCGTCAATCGCGTGCCACTTTTTCAGCGATGGCTCGGCCGCTCAGCCAGGCGCGCTCCATGCCGTCGGCGCGTTGCTGCGGTGAATTGCTGGCGCCGTGCCACGCGTCGCCACACGCCCCCAGTCGAAGGGATGCATTCCAGCCGAACGGTTCGGCGCGTGGCGTCTGCACCTGGGCGTAGCGCCATCGGTGCGCTGCCGAGTGCACCGGGGTGCCAAGGTCGGCGCCGCGCTGCCGGGCGAAGGCCCGAAGCAGGTCGGCGATCACGTCGGCAGGCGCGGCGTCCAGATGGTCGACGGTCCACGTCGGCGAGGCGTGCAGAACCCAGCGGCAACCGATGTCGTCGACGTTGCTGCGGCCGGGGCGAGCATCGTCACACCGCGCGAGCGACAGCACGCCGAGGGGATCGTGGCGTCGGCGGTCGCCGGCCAGCGCCGGTAGCCGATCCGACCACGCCGCCATCACCGTCCAGCACGGGTCGCTGTGGGTCAACCGCATCGCCTCGGCGAGAGCAGCGTCCGGACCCAACAACACCGCAGCCTGTTCGGCGGGGACGGCGACCACGACCGTGTCGAAGCGTGTCGCGTCGAGCTGACCATCGAGCAGGCGCAGCCGCCAAGCGTGATCGTTGCCCGCGTCACGGGCAGATTCGATGCCCGTGACGTGGGTGTTGAAGCGCAACTCGACACCTGCCGGCAGTTGTGCAGCCAGCTGCTGCGCAAGCGCGTTCATCGACGGCAGGCCGAATGCGCGCAATGGGCTTGCTTCGTGGATGGGCGATGCGCCAGACTCGCCGTCGATACCCACCCAGCCTGCGTCATGCCACTGCAATACCTGGGTGCGAAACGCCGCTGTGGTGGCCAAGAAGTCGGGGGCGCCGTGGTTGAAGTTTCCGGCTGCGCTGCGCCGCGTCGCACACCGACCACCGGGTCCACGGCTCTTCTCGAACAGCGTCACCGCGTGCCCGGCCGCCTGCAGGCCGGCAGCCGTGGCGATGCCTGCGATGCCCGCACCGATCACGGCGACGTGCTTCATCCGGTCGTCGCGCTCACGAATTGGCCCGCCGCTTCAACCAGCGCATCAGCGCACCAACGGCCGGCAGCTTCTCGTACAGCTCCTCAGCCACATCCCAGTAGTCACGGTGCAGCGTGATGAGCCCGCGCGCGTCCAGCTTCAGGTGCGACGCACCGCGCACGGTCTGCGGCTCATGGCGGAAGCGCCGGAAACGAAACAGAAAATCCCAGGTCAGCACGCACTGATCGCCCTGCACGATCACATCGCGAATCACGAAGCGCGGTGTGTCGAGCGCGACGTACATGTGCGCGAAGACCTGCTGGATCGCCGGCACGCCACGCACCGCGTTGAACGGGTCCTTGAACGTGGCATCGGCCGCGTAGAACTCGCCGAGCCGCGGCACGTCAGCCGGTGTCAGCGTCTCGAAGGCGTCGACGATGCGTGCGACGCGCGGATCGCTGCTGCGTGGGGTGGTTTCAGCGCTCATCGGTGTCTCCTACAGCCCGGTGACGCGCCGGATCGCTTGAAAGTACAGTGCGTCGCTCAGATGGCTCAACGCCTTCAGGACCCGCGTGAACCGTTTCGGGAAGTGGATCTCGAAGCGGCCCGCCGCCCAACCCGTCAGGATCTCGCGCGCAGCCTCTTCGGGTCGGATCAATGCGGGCATCTTGAACTCGTTTTGCGCGGTCAGCGGCGTAGCAACGAAGCCGGGGCAGATCACCGACACGCCGATGCCCAGCGGGTGCAGATCGAGGTAAAGCGTCTGCGCGAGGTTGATCAGCGCCGCCTTCGTCGGCCCGTAGGCCAGCGAATTGGGCAGTCCGCGGTAGCCCGCCACACTCGACACCAGGCTCAGGTGACCTGATCCTTGGCGTATCAGCACCGGCAGCACCGCGTCCAGCAGGCAGAGGGCGCCGACGTAGTTGACGCGGTCGTGCAGCAGCATCTCGTCGAAGTCGAACGCGGTGGCGCGCATCGGTGCGTAGTGGCCGGCGCAGTACAGCGCGAGGTCGATGCGGCCGAAGCAGGTGACGATGCGCAGGGCCGCGCGCGCCATCGCGTCGCGGTCGGTGGCGTCCAGCGCGATGCCGAGGCTGCCGTCGTGACCCGCCTCGAAGGCCTCGATCGTTGCCGCGTTGCGTGCGGAGACGACGACGGTGGCGCCGCGTTCGTGCAGTTGCCGTGCGGTCGCCAGGCCGATGCCGCTGGAGGCGCCAACCAGCCAGACGACGCGACCGGTCCAGTCGGTGATGCGGGGATTCAGGGGCATGCCGGCACCCCGATCGACGGGCGCGTCGATCGATCATCCCGGAGGCCCTGGCCTGGCTTGGAGCGGCCCGGCGCTGAGGCCCGCGACTGGCGATCTGTCTGAAGGTGTCTCATGGTTTGTGAAACGCCAGCGTGACTTCGCCGAGGCGCACACCGAACTTGCTCATCACCGCCTTGTTGAGCATCACGTGCTCGTCCATCAGGTACATCCAGTCGTCGAACTGCACCTCGTAGGTCTTGCCATCGACCGGCAGGCGCAGCGTGTAACTCCACTGGAACGCATTGCCTGCGCTCTGCCCTTGAGCGGTGCCGATCACATCGTCGGCGGTGCCGGTGTACTGACCGCCGGGCAGCTTCTTCAGTCGCCACACGCGCCGCTGTTTCTCGCCGTCGCTGTAGATGAATCGTTCGTCGAGCATGCCGTCGTCGCCCTCCCAGCTGCACTTCATCGCGACGGTGAAACGGCGCACGACCTTGCCCGAGCGGTCGGTGAAGATGCCGTGCGCGGTGACGTTGCCGTTGAAGTAGGTCTTCAGGTCGAGCAAGGGCTTTTCACTGGCGTAGTCGGCGGGAGTCGGCGACGCACAGCCGGCCAGCAAGGCGGTGGCGGCGGCTGTCGCGGCCAGGATCGAACGTCGTTTCATCGCGGTTCCCGAGGGTTGCGGATCAGGAGGGTGTGCAGCAGCGCGGCTGCGGCCAGCTTCAGCAGGCACGGCAGCACGCAGTAGGCGGTGGTCAGCGCGCTCAGCGCCTGTGGGCTGCGGCTGCCAGGCGCGTAGCCGAACCAGGCCAGCGCCGGCAGTGCGATCCCTGCGGCCAGCGCGAGGTTGAGCTTGGTCGCGAAATTCCACCATCCGAAGTAGGCCCCTTCGGCCTGTTCGCCGTGGCCTGCACGCTGGATCACCCCGGCGAGGATCGCGCTCGGCAGTGTCAGGTCGGCGCCCAGTGCGATCCCGCTGAGCACGCAGACCGTGGTGTAAGCCGTCACGTCGCCGGCGCCCAGCAGCGTGGCCCAGCTGAACACCGCGATCGTGAGCCCCATGCCGATCAGCCAGGCGCGCTCCAGCCCGACCCAACGCACTGCGCGCACCCACAGCGGAATCGACAGTGCGCCAGCCGCGAAGTAGCTGGCGAGGAACAGCGGCTCGTAGGCCGGCAACTGCAATCGATCGCGGATGAAGAACAGCACCAGCGTCGCCGGCACCGCGCTGGCAATGCCGATGACCAGGTACACCGCCAGCAGGCGGCGGAACGCCGGTGTGGAAAAGGGCAGCAACACCGATACCGGTGGCACGGACACGCGCGACGGCGCCGGTTGCGGCGCGGCACGCAGCCACAGCACGCCGACCCACAGCAGCACCGCCAGCACGGCGGCGGTCACCGCCAATCCCGCCACCGACGGCAAGACGCTCGCGATCAGCACGCCAGCGAGCGCGAGCCCTTCGCGCCAGGCGACGATGCGGGCCCGCTGCGGTGCATCGCCCCCAAGGCGTGCGCCCCACGACTGGTGGATCACGGTCACCGCGCTGTAGCCGAGGTAGGTCACGGCGAGTGCCAGCGCGCACCAGACCAACAAGCCGGAACGACTCTCGACCTGAGGAAAGAACAGCGCAGTGAAGCCGGTGGCGAGCACCCCGGCCGCGATCGCGATGGCCCACCAGGCCCGTTGGGCCCCGCTCGCCAGCAAGCGGTCGGCGGCGCGACCGATCAGCGGGTCGGCGATCGCATCGAACGCCCGCGCGCCGAGCAACACCGCACCCAGCGTGGCGAGTGGAATGCCGAACTCGCGGGCGTAGTGGTTGGGCAGCACGACGTAGAGCGGCAGTGCGACGAAGGCCAGTGGCAGACCCAGTGCACCGTAGCGCACGCCCGACCGCCAGCCGGCCATCCCGAGGCCTGCGCCTCGGGTGTGGTGAGGCTCGGAGACCATGGCGGCTGACCGATGCTCAGGCAAGCGGGTGGGCGGGACTGCCGGTTGCGGTGTCATCGGCGGGGACTCGGTCACGAGCCGCTGCGGGAGCCCGCCAGCAAGGCTTCACGCAATTTGGGTTCGGACGTGTGCCTTGACAGCCAGATGCCGAAGAACAGGCGCGTGAACTCGGCGTCGCGGATCTCGCCCGTGAACTGGCCGTTGACGAAGTAGCGCGTCGCGACGCCGGGGATCTGCACGCCTGTGGCTCGGTCGCCCTCGACGATGTCGGGGAAGCACTGCGTCATGGCCGTCAGCCAACGGGACACCTTCGCGGGCGCGATGGCGCCACTGCGTCGCATCTCTTCGATCGAGCGGTCGGCAATGTCGTTGTTGTCGAAATCGCGGGCGTACTCGAGTTCGAGCGCGAGAGGCATCTGATCAAAGTTGCCTGCGTCGAACTGTGGACCGGTCCACAGTCGCGCTTCGTAGACGCTGAAGAGCAGGAACGTCAACCGGCCGCTGCCGAACAGTCGCGCGCCTGGCAGTTCGCTGCGCACCTCGGGTGGTGGCGACAGGGCCGCCCGCGCAAGGTCAGGGATGCTGCTCCACACCAGCGGCAGTGCCAGCAGCGATCGTCGCGAACGGTCGATCGAGGCCTGGCCCATCTCAGTCCCGCTGCAGCGTGAACTGCATGACGTTGGTGTTGCCCATCGTGAAGGCGGCCTCGCAGTAGGCGAGATAGAACTCCCAGATGCGCATGAAGCGACTGTCGAAGCCGAGCTGGCGCACGGGGCCTTCCTGGCTCAGGAAGCGCTGGCGCCAGCGCCGCAGCGTCTCGGCGTAGTCGAGGCCGAACTCCAGCTCGTTGACGACGCGCAAGCCCGCACGGGTCGCAGCCTTGCGGAACTCGGCGGGGCTGGGCAGCAGGCCGCCCGGGAAGATGTACTGCTGGATGAAGTCGGTCGAATTCACGTAGCGATCGAACAGATCGTCGCGGATCACGATGCTCTGCACGCAGGCCTTGCCGCCGGGCTTGAGTTGAGAGCTCAAGGCCTCGAAGAAGCTGGGCCAGTATTCGCGACCGACCGCCTCGAACATCTCGATCGATGCGACCGCATCGAACGGGCCGTCGCTGCCGGCCTTCAGGTCGCGGTAGTCCTGTAAGCGCAGGTCGCCCGGCAGGCCGGCATCGGTCAGGCGCTGGCGTGCCCATTCGAGCTGCTCGCTCGACAGGGTCACGCCGGTGACGGTGGCGCCGAATTCGCGCGCGGCGCATTCGGCCAGTGCACCCCAGCCGCATCCGATCTCGAGCACGCGGTCGCCGGGTTTCACGTCACATTCGGTCAGTGCGCGACGCACCTTGGCCCACTGCGCCTCTTCCATCGGAAGGGTGCGGTCGCCTTCGAACCAGGCGCTCGAATAGTTCATCGTCGGGTCGAGCCACAGGCGGTAGAACTGGTTGCCGAGGTCGTAATGCGCGTGGATGTTTTTTTTGCTGCCCGAGCGCGAGTTGCGATTCAACCAGTGCTTTGCGCGGTACAGCAGCGAGCCCCACCAGGTGCCGTAGACCAGTGTTTCGACCTCGGAGGCGTTGGCGAGCAAGAGCTTGATCAGCGTGACCGGGTCGGGCGAATTCCAGTCGCCGGCGATGTAGGTCTCGGCGAAACCGATGTCACCGGAGCGCATCGTTGCATCGCAGACGTTCCAGTTCACCAGCCACATCGCAGCTTGCAGCCCGCCGTCGGCCGTGGTTCCGAAATGCATGCCCGTGCCGTCGGGGAGCCGGATGTCCAGCGAGCCGTGTTGGAGGCGCTTCAAGAGCTGGAACACCGCGCGGGCGGCTGCAGGTGCCGACGCCTGTCGGGTGTCCGGGGACAAAGGGGTGGTGTGCATCGCGTCGAGTTGGGGCATGCCAGCGAGAGCAGGAAAACGAAGATTCGACGCGCGGTCAGCGCGTCACGAAACCGACCGGGGGTTCGGGCTTGCGAAAGAACGGGACCCGCTTCAACCACAGCCGGGCCGCTTGCCAATGGATGCGACTGATCACGCCGAGTGTCATCAGCGGCATGCCGAAGAAGGCTCGCCGAAGGCTGCGGCCGGTCAACGGTTCAAGCGCACCGCAGACGCTGGTTTGGATCAGCGCACCGTCTGCGTCGTCGTGGTCGATGCGCGCGACCGTGCGTGTCAGCACGCTTTGCGTCGACGGGCCTGCCGGTTGCACCGTGCTGTGCATGAAACGGAACCGGTAAAGCCCGGCCACCGAGCAGAAGGGCGACACGTGGAATACCTTGGCCGCCACCTGCTCTTTTCCGTAGCCGAGTTGAGCGCCACGCAGCAGATAGCAGTGCCGCTCGCCGAAGGTGTTGTTGACCTCGACCACGACGGCTGCCAGCGTGTCGTCCGCGCGGTGGCAGTACCAGAAGCTCACCGGCTTGAAGGTGTGCCCGAGCACACGCGGGTAGCAGTGCAGCCAGACCTCGCCATCGGCATCGGCGATGTCTTCGCTGCGCAGCAGCTCGTCGAGCCAGGCCAGGCTGTCGCTGCGGCCGTCGCCGTGATCGCGATCATGGAAGCTGATCAGCCCGAAGCGGTTGCGCGCCAGATCGGCGTGCGGCGCGTCCCGCAGTCGCCGCATCGGCAGCATCAGGAAATAGGTGGGGTAGGCGAATCGGTTCACGGCCGGGCGCAGCCGGGCGTGGCGCACCTGACCGAAGCCGATGAGCGGATCGGGCGGTGGGGTCGATTGCCGGGACGGAGCGCTCATGCAGCCTCCGGCACTGCACGGGTCCCGGCCTCGGCCCAGCGCTTGCGCAAGCCATCGACGACGGCGAGGCCCGACATCAAGCCGTCCTCATGGAAGCCATGGCGCGTCCAGGCGCCGCAGAACCAGGTATTCGCGTCTCCCTGGAGCGAAGGTACACGCTGCTGCGCGGCGATCGCGGCGGCATCGAACACCGGGTGTGCGTAGTCGTACTCGCCATGCACGGTGTCGGCGCGCGGTTCGCTCAGCGGATTCAGCGACACCACCACCGGAGTCTTGAATGGCAGCGGCTGCAGCCGGTTGATCAGGTAGTGCAGGCACACCGACGCCTTCTCGCTTGAATCGGCCCGTGCGCGTTCATAGTTCCACGCGGCCCAGGCGATCTTTCGGCGCGGCAGCAGATGGGTGTCGGTGTGCAGGACCGCGCGGTTGCGGTGGTATCGGATGGCGCCCAGCACCTCGCGCTCGGCGGGGGTGGCGTCGGCCAGCAGCGCCAGCGACTGGTCGCTGTGGCAGGCCAGCACGACGTCGTCGAACAGTTCGGGGCCAGCGTCCGTCGCGATGCTCACCTGACCGGTGCCGCGCACACGCCGCACACTGCGCACCGGCGTGTTCAGGCGGGCATCCGGAATGGCCTTCAGCAGCTTCTCGACGTAGTGACGCGCGCCACCTCGCACGGTGTACCAGCGCGGCCGGTTCGTCACCTGGAGCAGGCCGTGGTTGTGGCAGAACCGGATCATCGTTGCGATCGGGAAGCGCAGCATCTGATCGGTCGGGCACGACCAGATGCAGCCGATCATCGGCAGGAAATACCAGTCGCGGAATTCGGCGCTGAAGCGGTGCCTGGAGAGAAAGTCGCCGATCGACGCTTGCTGTTCGGCCGCCGCGCCGCGCTCGGCCAGTTCGGTGGCCAGGCGGTTGAAGCGCGTGACGTCGCGCAGCATGCGCCAGAACGCCGGACGAGCCAGATTGGTTCGCTGCGCGAAAACGGTGTTGAGGTCGCTGCCGCTCCACTCCAGGCCGATGTCCGGCACCTGCACCGAGAACGACATGTCGGACAGCGCGGTGGGCACCTGCAACTCGCCGAACAGCCGGATCAGGTTCGGGTAGGTGTTTTCGTTGAAGACGAGAAAGCCGGTGTCGACGCCGTGGGTCTGGCCCTCGAGGGTCACATCGACGGTGTGGGTGTGGCCCCCGAAATAGGCGTCTGCCTCGTACAGAGTGACATGTGCATCGGCGCTGATCGCGTGCGCCACCGACAAGCCAGAGATGCCCGAGCCGACAACTGCAACGCGGCGCACGGGCTCAGCCATGTGCGTGCGTTGCCGGTCTGGTGATCAGACCGGCCGGGAAGAAAGGAGCTGCACAGCGCCCGGTAGGGAAAAACGGAGGGAGGAGGAGAAAACAAAACCGCCGCCGGGTTTCGGTCGGCCGTGCCGACAGGCTGTGCAACGCTAAACCGTTGGTCAGGTCACTCAACCAACGGCGTCGCGCGAGTTTCGAGGCTGGGCCTGAACCGCTGAACGCCGGGCTGGTCAAGCCCTTCATCCAAGTGTAGACAGGAAAACGACACAGGAGTTCCCCCGATTCTTCCCCACAACAAACACCGGCCATTTCGAGAATAGTCGATGCACGCGCTCCCAACTCATGAAATATGACCATACAGTACAAAATATAACTGGTTGGTATAAACCGCGTCACATGCCCGGTGTTTCAGTGCGCCGCGAGCAGCTTTTCAATGCCCTCGACCAAGGCCTGGTCATCGGGCTCGATGTCGCTGCTGAAGCTCAGCACGGTGGCGCCATCGCGGCTGATCAGGTACTTGTGGAAGTTCCAGCGCGGCGAACTTCCGGTGCGCTGGCGCAGTTCGGCGTAGAGGGGGCTCAACGCCGTGCCGGCGGCGGGTGACACGCGGGTCTTGGTGAACATCGGGAACTTGACACCGAAGGTGTTTGCGCAGAATGACGCGATCTCCTGGTTGTTGCCCGGCTCCTGTCCACCGAAATCGTTCGACGGGAAGCCCAGCACCACCAGGCCGCGCTCGCGGTAGCGCGCGTACAGCGTCTCGAGGCCCTTGTACTGCGATGTGAAGCCGCAATAGCTCGCGGTGTTGACCACCAACACCACCTTGCCCGCGTACTGACAAAGGTTCTGTGGCTTCTCGTCCTGCAGCCTGGGGATCTCGCGGTTGAGCAGGTTGCCGCAACTCGCCGCGTGGGCGTCTGCGGTGCAGCACAGCAACAGCAGCCATGCCACCCACGACCTCAACGTGGCGCCGAAAAACTGAGTGCAAGTCATGTCTATATCCTGTCTTGGGCAAAAATCTGTCAACGCCCTATATTGGCGCAAAGTCAATGACCTGTCCCGAGCTGCCTCATGCCCCTTCTCTTCCGCGAATTCGAACGTTGGTTTGGCGCTGCGAGCGTCGAACGTCCGGGGTGCCGCCCGCGATGAATGAGCCCGCGCGCACGCTGAAATCGTTGACGCTGTCGATCGCGGCGGTCGAACGCGACACCGGCCTGACCAAGGACACCCTGCGCGTGTGGGAGCGGCGCTATGGGTTCCCCCGGCCCGAGCGCGACGGCAGCGGTGAACGTGCCTACCCGCTCGAACAGGTCGAAAAACTGCGCATCGTCAAACGGCTGATGGATGGCGGGCATCGGCCCGGGCGGCTGGTGCCGATGCCGATCGAGGCGCTGACTCAACTCAGTGCAAGCACGGTCGATGTGCCGCGCCGGATGGCGGGCGGCAACTCGATCCTCGACCTGAAGTCGTACCTGGCCTTGATCCGGTCTCATGACGTGGACGCGTTGCGTCGTCTGCTGTTGCAAACGCAGATGCGGATCGGGCTGGCGCGCTTCGTCGTCGAAGTGGTGGTGCCTTTGAATACGATGGTGGGCGACGCATGGATGCGCGGCCAGCTGGAGATTTTCGAAGAGCATGCGTACATCGAGTGTCTGCACGGCGTGCTGCGGAAGGCACTCGGCGGCATACCGGAGGCGGCTCCGCTCGACCGTCCGCGCGTGCTGTTGACCACCCTGCCCGGCGAGCCGCACAGCCTGGGTCTGCTGCTGGCGGAAGCGCTGTTGGCGCTGGAAGGTGCGCGCGTGGTGTCGCTGGGTGTGCAGACACCGGTGTGGGACATTTCGTTGGCGGCGGTGGCGCACCGCAGCGACATCGTTGCGCTGGGATTCACCGGCTGCATGAACCCCAACCAGGTGGTCGACGGGCTGACTGAGTTGCGCAGCAAGCTGCCGCCAGCGGTCGAGCTGTGGGTCGGTGGCTCTGCGCCGGTGCTGCACCGCCGGACGGTCGACGGCGTGATGGCGTTCGCGTCGCTTGAGGACATCCGGCCGCAAGTCGAGCGCTGGCGGCACGGCAGCAGCTGATGAAATCGGTATCGGTCTTCTGCTGCGGGTGTATGGCGATCAGCTCACGCGAAGACTGCGCCGCACTCGCGGACTTCGACCCGGCCGGCAAACGCCTCCGGTGGATGCGCACACGTATCTGAGCACCTCGCCCCCGGTGATCGACCACCGGCCGGACGACCCTGCGAGGTGCGGCTGCAGGTCAAGACGCGTCTAAACTCGGTTACCTCGAAAAGGGTCGCGCCCACCATGTCCACCATGCTCTACCCTGAACTTTTCAAGCAGCTCGAAGCCGTGCGCTGGAGCATGGACAAGGACATCCCCTGGGACCGCTTCGACGCCAGCCTGCTCAGCGACGAGCAGGCGCAGACGATCAAGATGAACGCGATCACCGAGTGGGCCGCGCTGCCCGCCACCGAGATGTTCCTGCGCGACAACCGCGATGACAGCGATTTCTCGGCGTTCATGAGCGTCTGGTTCTTCGAGGAGCAGAAGCATTCGCTGGTGCTGATGGAGTACCTGCGCCGCTTCCGCCCCGACCTCGTGCCCACCGAGGCCGAACTGCACGAGGTGCGTTTCGAGTTCGACCCGGCGCCCGCGCTCGAAACGCTGATGATGCATTTCTGCGGCGAGATCCGCCTCAATCACTGGTACCGCCGCGCCGCCGAATGGCACGCCGAGCCCGTCATCAAGGCGATCTACGAAACGCTGGCGCGCGACGAGGCACGCCACGGCGGCGCCTACCTGCGCTACATGAAGCGCGCGCTGAACAAGGTCGGTGACGAGGCTCGTCTCGCCTTCGCCAAGGTCGGTGTGCTGATGGCCAGTGCCCGGCGCACCGCGCAGGCATTGCACCCCACCAACCTGCACGTGAACGAAAGCCTGTTCCCGCGCGACACGGTGCAAAGCCGCCTGCCCGACCCGGCGTGGCTCGAGGCCTGGCTCGATCGGCAGATCCAGTTCGACGCCGAGTGGGAAGGCAAGGTCGTCGACCGCATCCTGCACAACATGAGCCTGCTGATGGAGCGCAGTTTCGCGACCGTGCAGGAGCTCAACCGCTACCGCAAGGAAGTCGCCGCGTCGATCGCTGCGGCCGCCAAGGCCGCCGCACCTCTGCCCGTCTGAACGACGCGGCGCCAGGTCGTCGCCGACCCATGAGCGACTTCACCGACAAACTGTGTCCGCCCGGCGAGATCGAATCGCGTGTGGCCGCGTTGCCGCAGCCCGTGGTGTTCACCAACGGCGTGTTCGACATCCTGCATCGGGGCCACGTGACGTATCTTGCCCAGGCGCGTGCCTTGGGAGGCAGTCTCGTGGTCGGGCTCAACAGCGATGCGTCGGCGCGCGGCCTCGGCAAGGGGCCGGATCGGCCGTTGAACACGCAGCTCGATCGCGCCTGCGTGCTGTCCGCACTGGAAAGCGTCAGCCTGGTCATCGGTTTCGATGAGCCGACGCCGGTCGAGCTGCTGAAGCGGGTGCGCCCGCGGTGGTACGTCAAGGGCGGCGATTACGACATCGAGGCACTGGCCGAGACCGCGCTGGTGCGCAGCTGGGGCGGCGATGCGCGGGCGCTGCCGTTCGTCGACGGTCACTCGACGACTGCACTGGTCCGACGCATCCGCGGGTAGCCGCTCGCAAAGCTTTTTGGCGGGGTGCTCGGCCGCATGAGGTGTTCGTGCGGCCGACCTCCGCCTCTGCAACACCGCGCAGGGCGCCCGGTCCACGCGGCTGTGCATGGTTCGATGCCGTGCCGGCGAGAGACGTCACCCATGCGCGTCGACCCCATCCGGCGCTTCGCGCAGAGCAGCGACGGCGCGTGACAGGCCCTCCAGCAACACCGAGACGACCGTCCCCGCCAGCACACCGCTGACGTGCGCACCGGGCGCCACCGCGATATCCCAGCCCGGTGGGTGGCTGATCGCGCCGGCCCACGGCGATTCGAACAGCAGCTTGCCGACCAGCACCGCCAGCACCGCCACCGCGATGCGCCGTTGGGCGCATGACCCGGAGCAGGCCAGGTGCACTGCCACCACCGCAACTCCCGCATGCAGCACGCCTGACAGCCCCCCGTAGTGCAGCAGCTCGGGTTGCATCAGCAGGCCCCACTGGACCAGCGGCCATGCGATGACCCAGGCGACGACGGTGCGGGCCGGCACACGGCCGACCCAGCCCCAGGCTGCGACACCCACCGAGCCTGCCAGATTCGCCGCCAGGTGCAGGTTGCTGTAGTGCACGAAGACGGCGGTCCAGGCGCGCCACGGCTCGGCGTGGGCGAGTGCGGGCTGCCAATCGATGGCGTGGGTCCAGGGGCGGGTCGGTGCCGATGCGGCCTGTCCGCCAACCAGGTGCACGACCACCGATGTCGCCGCCATCGCCAGCGTGATCGCGACCCATGCCCATGCCGATGCAGGCGTCGAGTCGAGGCGGGAAACCGTCACCGATCAGCCGAACACCGCGTGCCACAGCGCCAGCACGGCGGCGCGTTGCTCGGTCATCGCATCCAGGGGCACCTGGGTCGGCTGTTCGTCGAGGCGGGCCGCATGCTGCGCACGGCGCAGGTCGCGGTAGGCGTCGGCTGCTGCGGTGCCGACCGTGGGCGGCAACAGACCCGCCGACTCGGCACGTTGAAGCAACGCGATGTTGCCGACGTTGGGGATCAGTTCGGGATGCTGACCGCTGTGTTCGAGCACCAGCACCTGCACGGCGAATTCCACGTCCATCATCCCGCCGGGACTGTGTTTGATGTCGAACATCTCACCCTTGACTGGGTGGGCTGCGCCGACCTTGTCGCGCATCGCCCGCACTTCGGCGCGCAGGCTTGCCGGGTCGCGCGGCGCCGCCAGCACCGTGCGTCGCACCTCGTCGAACGGCGCCACCAGGGCGGTGTCCCCCGCGCAGACGCGGGCGCGTGTCAACGCCTGGTGCTCCCAGGTCCAGGCGGTGTTGCTGCCACGGCCGGTCTGGTACTTGTCGAAGCTCGCGATCGAGGTGACCAGCATCCCCGAACCGCCGTTCGGCCGCAGTGCGGTGTCGATGTCGAACAGCTCGCCGGCGGCGGTGCGCAGCGTCAGCCAACCGATCAGTTTGCGCACGAAGGCGGCGTAGACCTCGCTGGCCTTGTCGGGGTCGGGTTCGCCGGCATCGTCGTAGAGGAACACCACGTCGAGATCACTGCCGTAGCCCAGCTCCTTGCCGCCGAGCTTGCCGTAGGCGATGACTGCGATCTGCGGCTGTTCGCGGTGGCGCTGCTTCAGGTGCTTCCAGGCCCAGCGCATCGAGCAGGCCAGCGTGGCGTCGGCCAGTGCCGACAGATCGTCGGCGACCTGCTCGACCGTGATGTGGCCCTCGACATCGCGCACCAGCGTGCGGAACACCTCGGCGTGGTGGGCGCGGCGCAGCGTGTCGAGCAGCGCTTCTTCATCGACCTGTCCCGAGCGGCCCCAGGCCGCGTAGCGCGCCTCCAGGTCGGCGGTGAATTCGGTTGCATCGAAGCGCCCGTGCAGCAGCCGCTCGTCGGCCAGTTCGTCGACCACGCCGGGGTGCAGCATCAGGTAGCGGATCGGCCAGCGCGCCAGCCCCAGCAGGCGCAGCAGGCGGTTCTGCACCTCGGGCCGCTCGGCGAGCAGCGCGATGTAGCTCTCGCGACGCAGCAGCGGCTCCAGCCAGTCGATGAAGCGCGCCGCCGCAGCGATGGTGCAGCGGCCGTCTTTCACCGCGTCGGCTGCGCGCAGCACCAGCCGCGCCAGCCGCGCCTTGCTCTCGTCGCGCAGCACCTTGATCTTCGGATGCTCGCACCACGGCTTGACGCGTGCCGCCAGTTCCTCGGGCAGCTTGGCGAGGAAGTCGCCGCTGTCGACCGGCTGCAGGGCTGGCACGCAGCCGCGGCAGGCGACGCCGTTCGTGTTGGCCGGTGCCGGCTGACCTTCATGCAGCAAAGCATCGAACTCGGTGGCGACGAACTCGCGGGTCTCGCACAGCCGATCGAGCAGCTCGCAGGCATCGGCCGTGCAGCGCAGGCCCAGGCTGCCTGCGATCCATCGCAGGTCGGCATCGGAGGTGGGCAACAGGTGCGTCTGCTGGTCGTCGAGAAACTGGATGCGGTGCTCCAGACGCCGCAGGAAGACGTACGCCTCGGCCAGCCGGGCGGCGCTGGCGGGTTTCATCAAACCGCCTGCAGCCAGCTTGTCGAGTGCCTTCAGCGTCGAGCGGGTGCGAATCTCGGGGAACTGACCCCCGCGCACGACCAGCAGCAACTGCACGATGAACTCGATCTCGCGGATGCCACCGCGCGACAGCTTGACGTCGTTGGCACGCTCGGGCCGGCCGGCGGCACGCCGCTGAGCTTCCTCGCGCACCTTGCGGTGCAATTGGCGCAGTCCTTCGAACACGCCGTAATCGAGATAACGCCGGTAGACAAAGGCGTTGACCATGCTGCGCAGGGACTGGATCTGCGGCGTCTCGAGGCGGGTGCGTGGCGCGACGACGCGGCTCTTGAGCCAGGCGAAGCGCTCCCACTCGCGACCGTGCGCTTGCAGGTAGTCCTCCAGCATCGGCAGGCTGACGACCGGCGGGCCGGAGTTGCCGTTCGGGCGCAGCGCGAGGTCGACGCGGAAGACGAACCCGTCCTCGGTCGTTTCGCCGATCAGCGTGTACAGGCTGCGTACCACCTGCGAGAAATACTCGTGTGCGCTCACGCGCTGCGGCCCGGGCGTTTCGCCAGCGTCGTCGTAGGCGTAGATCAGGTCGATGTCCGACGACACGTTCAGCTCGCGGGCGCCCAGCTTGCCCATGCCGATGATCCAGAACTCGATGCGCTGGCCAGCCGCATCGAGCGGCGGACCGCAGCGCTCGTCCTGTTCGGCCATGGCCTGCGCGAGCGCCACATTCAGTGTGGTTTCGGCCAGTTCGGTCATCGCCAGGGTGATGTCGCCCATGCCCGCGCCCTGTTCGATGTCGAGCACGGCCAGCCTTTCGAGCACGAGTTGGCGTGTCACGCGAAGTGCGCTGGCCAGTGAACGGCCGCCGTCGACAAGCCGGCTGATCAGCGCGCTGATGACCTCGGTTCGAGGAAGGCCTTCAGGTAGCAGGGGCAACTCGTCAACGTACCTGCGACGGATGCGTTGCACGAATCGGCTGTGGTCGGCACGTGCCGGATGGGTCGCAGCATCGATGACCTCGCCCGAGGGACGGGAACTCGCGGGGGTGTCGGAGGACAGGGAACCCATGGATCGACGGGGGCTCTGTGCTAGATTGCTTCGAGGTGTACGGGAAGGTCGGTCAGGATGTCGAGCGCATCGTGCAAGCCCCGCAGGCCCTCACGCTGAATCCGCTCAACCGACCCCCGCCTCGCCCGGCATCCGAACCCACCCATGCCCGTCCAAGAAGTCGACGTTTCCGCTCTGTCTCCTGGCACCCGACTGACTTTGGCCCGGCTGTTGATTCGCATATTGAGGGGTCTGGGCCTGCTGCTGATGGCGGCGTGGAGCTTGTTGATCCTGGCATGGGCAACGGTGCACTGGTTCATTTTGCCGCACATCGATCAGTGGCGCGGTCCGATCGAACGGCAGGCCACACAGCTGTTAGGGCAGCCGGTGCGCATCGGCTCGGTCCGGGTCACTTCCAGCGCGCTCGTGCCTGCGATTGAGCTGAAGGACGTGGTGCTGCTCGACGCGCAATCTCAGCCGGCCCTGCGCCTGCCGCGCGTGGTGGCGGCGCTGTCGGTGCATTCGTTGCTGTCTCTGGAGCCGCGTTTTGCGCAACTGCTGATCGATGGTGCTCACCTTGAGGTGCACCGCGACGCCGCCGGCCGCCTGTTTGTTGCCGGCCTCGACTTCAGCGGGCCCGGCCGCAACGACCGTGCACCGGCCAACTGGTTCTTCAAGCAACACGAATTCGTCATCCGCGGCGGGTCGGTGCGCTGGACCGACGAATTGCACCCGGCCCCGCCGCTGGCGCTCAGCGATGTGCAACTGGTGGTGCGCAACTCGCTTCGTCACCACGATCTGCGCATCGATGCGACCCCACCGGCCGCTTGGGGCGAACGGGTCAGCGTCACGGGCCGTTTCACCCAGCCCCTGCTGGCGGAGAGTGCCGACTGGAGGCGCTGGCGCGGCACCGTCTACGCCAGCTTGCCCGACGCCGACGTCCGTACGCTTCGCCAGCACGCGACGCTGCCGTTCGATCTCACCCAGGGCCAGGGGGCTCTGCGGGCCTGGGTCGATGTGATGGACGGGCAAGCCACGGCCGTGACGCTGGATGTCGCGCTGCGCGACGTGGCGCTGCGGCTGCAACCCGATCTCGACCCGCTGGGATGCGCCGAGGTGACCGGTAGCCTGGGCGGTCGGAGCGACGACCGCGATACCGAACTCGCGGCTCGACAGTTCGGTTTCGTCACTGCGGATGGTGTGCGCTGGCCGGCCAGCAACGGAGCGCTCAAGTGGCGCCGGTCACCGGGCGGCGATGTCACCGGGGGTGAACTGACGGCCGAGCGGCTCGACCTCGGGCTGATGACGCAGGTGGCGAGGCGTCTGCCGGTGGGCGACGCGGCGCACCGGCTGCTGGCCGATTTTGAGCCGCGCGGCACCGCGACGGCACTCAGCCTGCGCTGGGACGGAGAGCCCGTCGCGGCCCTTGCGGACGCAACGGCGCCGGCCGCCTCAGCGGCGTCTGCAGTCACGGCGGTCTTGCCGCCCCGCTATCAGGTGCGCGCCCACGTCAGCGGGTTGTCGCTGGCCGCTGCGCCGGCAGCTGATACGCAGAGCGCCGGCCGGCCGGGCGTGCGTCAGGCCGAAGTTCAGTTGACGGCCGATCAGAGCGGCGGCGAGGCCCGCATCACGATGACGCAAGGTGCGTTCGACCTGCCCGGTGTGCTCGAGGACCCGCTGTTGCCATTCGACCGACTCAGTGCGAATCTGAACTGGCGGGTCGAGGCATCGACTGCCGCCCACGTGCCACCGCAGGTCACGGTGGTGGTGAAGGATGCGCAGTTCGCCAACGCCGACTTGCAGGGCGAATTGCACGGCACCTGGGCGACCGGACCGGCCACCACGATCGGCAAGCACAGCCCCCGTTATCCCGGACGTCTCGACCTCGACGCCAAGCTGACGCAGGTGGCTGCCGCGCGCGTCTATCGCTACCTGCCGCTGGGCGTCTCAGGCGAAGCCCGACATTACGTCGAACACGCGGTGCGTGGCGGCCGTGTGGCCAGCGCGACCTTTCGCGTCAAGGGCGATCTGAACGACTTTCCGTTCGCCGATGGCCGCGCCAAGGACAGCGAATTTCGCATTGCTGCGCAGGTCGACAAGGCCACCTTTGCTTACGTTCCAAGCTGGCCTGCCACCGCGACCGAGCCGGCCTATGTCTCGACCTGGCCACTGCTCGACGAGTTGAGCGGCGAGTTGGTGTTCGACCGTGCATCGATGGAGATCCGAAACGCGCAGGCGCGTGTGCAGGGCGTGAAGCTCACCGGCGTGCAGGGCGGCATCAAGACGCTGGCCGACAAGTCGGAGCTGGTGCTTGAAGGCGCGGGCCGTGGCGCTGCGGCCGATCTGCTGCACTTTGTCAACGCGTCGCCGGTCGGTGGCTGGACCGGCAACGCGCTGGCCCACAGCACGGCCTCTGGCAACGCCGACCTGAAGCTCGCGCTGTCGGTGCCGCTGTCGGACCCGGCGGCCGCGACCGTGCGCGGCAACGTCACGCTGACCGCCACCGATTTCCGCTTGCGTCCTGACACGCCGCTGGTCGGCGCCGCGCGCGGCCGCATCGATTTCTCCCAGAAGGGTTTCTCGATCGTCGGCGCGTCGGGTCGGTTGCTCGGCGGGGATCTGAGCGTCGACGGCGGTCAGCAGCCGGATGGCTCGATGCGCTTCATCGGCCAGGGCATCGCGACGGCCGAAGGCCTGCGGCGCGGCAGCGATGTTGGCGGCGCCGCGCTGGCCCGTCTTGCCAACTCGCTGACCGGACAGGTCAGCTACCGCGTTGCGCTGAATCTGGTGCGCGGACAGTCGGACCTGATCGTCACCAGCAACCTGGTCGGCCTGGCCAGCGAACTGCCGGCACCGCTCAACAAGGCGGCCGATGCGCCGCTGGCGCTGCGGTTCCAGAACGCGCCGGTGAATGATGTGGGGGGCGGTGTCGGCGCGGCCGGTGCGACGGCGACGCAAGACGTCATCCGACTCGACCTCGGCAACCTGCTGCAAGTGCAGTACGTGCGTGATGTGTCCGGGGCGGTGCCGCGGGTGCTGCGTGGAGGCCTCGGTGTGATGGCGCCGGCACCGAATCCAGCCAGTGGTGTCACCGCCACCCTCAACCTGGCCAGCCTGAACGTCGACGCCTGGGAGCAGGTCGCTGCCGGCCTGGCCGAGGCGGGTGCCGGGGATGCGAGCCGTTCGGTCGCTGCTGCCACGATCGGCCCCTCGGCCGGTGATGTGGCTGCGGCGTTCACCGCTTATCTGCCGACCACGATCGGGCTGCGCGCGCAGGAAGTGCAATCCGGTTCGCGGCACCTCAGTCGGGTGGTGGCGGGCCTGTCGCAGGAGGGGTCTGTCTGGCGGGTCAACCTCGATTCCGACCAGGCCAGCGGCTACATCGAATACCGGGCGCCGCGTGGATCGGCCGGCAACTCGCCGGCCGCCGTGACGAATGCGGCTGCGGCCGGTCGCGTTTACGCGCGCTTGAGCCGGCTGTCGCTGC
The DNA here is from genome assembly GCA_030654805.1 of Burkholderiaceae bacterium. Lineage (GTDB taxonomy): Bacteria > Pseudomonadota > Gammaproteobacteria > Burkholderiales > Burkholderiaceae_C > PBB1. The sequence goes on along the minus strand of JAURWR010000040.1, from coordinate 10,123 downwards.
CCAAGGACGATGTGACCGATGTCGAGAGTCTGCTCGACCAGCCGGCGGCGCAGAGCGTGCCGGCGCTGGACATCGTGGTCGACGACCTCGAACTGCGCGGCAAGCGCCTGGGTCGCATGGAGCTCGAGGCCAGCAATCGCCCGGGTGCACGCGAATGGCGGCTGACGCGGCTCGCGCTGACCACGCCCGAAGCGAAGTTGACCGCCAGCGGCAACTGGGCCGCACTGGGTGTCAGCTCGGGCGCGGCGGCAAGCACGGCGACATCGGCCGCGCGTCGAGTCGTTCTGAGCTTCAAGCTCGAACTGAGCGACAGCGGCGCGCTGGTGGATCGGCTGGGCTTCGGCAAGGTCGTGCGTGGAGGCAAGGGCGGGCTGTCAGGCCAGGTCGCGTGGCTCGGTTCGCCGCTGTCGCTGGACTACCCCAGCCTGACCGGCCAGATCAACATCTCGATCGCCGCAGGCCAGTTCCTGAAGGCCGAGCCGGGCGTCGGGCGATTGCTCAGCGTGCTCAGTCTGCAGGCGCTGCCGCGGCGTCTGGTGCTCGATTTCCGCGATGTGTTCCAGCAGGGGTTTGCCTTCGACGACATCAGCGGCGATGTGCAGATCATGAAAGGCGTGGCGCAGACCAACAACCTGCGCATGCGTGGCGTGCAGGCGGCGGTGCTGATGGAAGGCCAGGCCGACATCGAGCAGGAAACGCAGGACCTGCGTGTCATCGTCGTGCCGGAGATCGATGCCGGCACCGCTTCGCTGGCCTATGCCGCGATCAACCCGGCGCTCGGTCTGGGCGCATTCCTGGCGCAGGCGCTGTTCAGCAAGCCGCTGATCGCGGTCAACACGCGCGAGTTCCACATCACCGGCACCTGGGCCGATCCCAAGGTCGACAAGGTCGATCGCAAGTTCGGTGCGCCGGTGCCCGACATTCCGGCGCCCAGCTCATCGATGCCGTCCAGCGCGCCCGCCGCCTCCGCCAACGAACCGACCCCCAAGCCATGAAGATCGCCGCCCTGCAGATGGTGTCGACCCCCCGCGTCGAGGACAACCTGGCGACCGCCGTGCGTCTGATCGGGCAGGCCGCAGCGGCCGGCGCATGCTGGGTCGTGCTGCCCGAATACTTTTGCCTGATGGGCCACAACGATCGCGACAAGCTGGCGATCGCCGAGGCGGTCGGCACCGGCCCGATCCAGCAGATGTTGTCCGACGCCGCGCGGCAGCACGGCGTGTGGGTGATCGGCGGCACCCTGCCGATTCGCAGCGACGACGCCGACCACGTCTTCAACGCCTGTTGCGTCTACGGGCCGGACGGCACGCTGGCGGCGCGCTACGACAAGATCCACTTGTTCTGTTTCGACAACGGACGCGAGCGCTACGACGAAGGCCGCGTTCTGCGCGCGGGCACGCAACCGGTGGCGCTGAGCGGGATCGCCGCCGGGGATGGGGCGGGAGCCCCGCTGCCGACCGTCCCCGCCGCAGCCCCGCTGCGGGTGGGCCTGAGCATCTGCTACGACCTGCGTTTCCCGGAGCTGTATCGCGCGCTCATGTCGATGCCCGGCCAGCCGCCGTGCGACCTGATCGCGGTGCCTGCGGCCTTCACCCACACGACCGGTCAGGCCCACTGGGAGCTGCTGCTGCGCGCGCGTGCGGTCGAGAACCAGTGCTATGTGATCGCTGCGGCGCAGGGCGGCTTGCACGAGAACGGTCGGCGCACTTGGGGTCACAGCATGGTCATTGACCCCTGGGGGCAGGTCATTGCCGTGCTGGCTGAAGGCGAGGGCGTGGTGCTTGCCGATCTCGATCTTGAAAGGCTGGCCGCCGTGCGCACCCAACTCCCGGCGCTGACTCACCGACGGATCGGCTGATGCCCGCGAGGGGTGTCACACCTTGCTGAAAAAAGGTCCTGGATGATGACTTCGCGAACGGGCGGGGCGTTGTGCCCGTCGAGGAACTCGTTGAGCCGCCTGCGCAGGTCCTTTGACAACCGCTGCATGCCTTTGGCGCCCTGGATCGAAGTGCGGTCGTGTGCTCCCAGGCTGATCTGAAGCAGCAGGGCCACCTGTGTTCGGTTTGCTTCCAGAACGGCGCGGGTGTGGCCATCGGTCGCATCGATGGTGACCTGTGCCTTGACCGAGTCGCCGTCGTTGGTGGTGGCGTGCACGGCCTCGGATCGCACCCAGTTGGGTGTCGGCTTGCCAGCCTTCGTGGCCTCTGAAAAGCGGACCCATGACGCGCCAACCGCCACCGCCGCCGGAATACCGATCACCAGGAGGATCCCGGCCAGCGCATAGGCGATCCACACGCGGTCGCTGACCTGGGCGGTCGGCGGTGCTGCCGCAAGGCGCGTGCGGTCGAGGGTGGGTCGGGCCATGGTTGGACGACAAAGGGTAATAAGGCGTTTGGCCTCTATTCCTGTCGCTGGCGACCGAATCGTCGTGACGCAACGGTCCTGTGCGAAGCATCACGCGATGCCTCGTTCGGGCGGGGGGGAACGGGTCGCGCACGCGGTGATCGACCCGGCGCGCGTGGGCCCGAGATCACCTGCAGGCGGCAATCACCTGGGCGACAGCAGCGGTGAGCCTCTTGCCGTAGGGCACATGCAGAAACTCGTTCGGACCGTGGGCATTGCTCTTCGGGCCGAGCACGCCGCAAACCATCATCTGCGCCGCCGGGAAGCCCTGCTGCAGCAGGCTCATCAGCGGGATCGTGCCGCCCTGGCCGATGTATCCGCAGGGCGCGCCGAAGTGGGTTAGCGATGCGGCGTTCAGCGCATCGTCGAGCCAGGGTGCAAGCGTTGGGGCGTTCCAGCCCGTTGCACCTGAGGGTTGACCACCACCGCCCCCACCTGAGCGGCCATCGGCGCTGAAAGTCACCCTCGCGTTGTACGGTGCGTTGTCTTCGAGCAGCGCTTTCAGCTTCGCGGCGGCTTCGTTACCGTCGACCAGCGGTGGCAGGCGCAGGCTCAGCTTGAACGCGGTGTAGGGCCGCAGCACGTTGCCGGCACTGCGCATCTCGGGGAAGCCGTCGACGCCCGTCACGCTGAGCGTGGGCTTCCAGGTGCGGCGTAGCAGCGCATCGAGCGGATCGGTGGTGGTCGGCAGCGTGGGCCCGCCGTCGGCGCCGCAAGCCCAGGGAAACCGCTTCCACACCTCGTCGCCGAGGGCGGCTGCCGTCGCGCGTGCCTGACCGACGCGGTCGGCCGGGATCTCGCAATGAAAGCTTTCGGGCAGCAGCTCGCCGGTCTTCGCATCCTCCAGCCGGTCCAGCACCTGGCGCAGGATGCGAAAGCTCGACGGCACCAGCCCGCTCGAATCGCCCGAGTGCACGCCTTCGGTCAGCACCTCGACCTTCAGCACGCCGCTGACCATGCCGCGCAGGCTGGTGGTCAACCAGAGCTGGTCGTAGTTGCCGGCGCCGCTGTCGAGGCACACCACCAGCCCGACGCGGCCGAACCGCGACTTCAGCACGTCGATGTAAGCCGGCAGGTCGTACGAGCCGCTCTCCTCGCAGCTTTCGATCAGGCCGACGCAGCGCGGGCGCGCGATGCCTTGCTCGTCGAGCGCGCGGATCGCGGTCAGCGCGGCGTAGACCGCGTAGCCGTCGTCGGCCCCGCCACGGCCGTACAGCAGGCCGTTCTCGTACTTCGGCGTCCAGGGGCCGAGGTCGCTGCGCCAGCCGGTGAACTCGGGTTGCTTGTCGAGGTGGCCGTACATCAGCACCGTAGGCGCATCGTGCGTGTGAGAAAACGCCGGGCCACCCCAAGTTTTCTCATCCCCCTTGGGGGGCGGACGACGTATGCCGTCGGCCTGGGGGCACACTTCACCGTCGGCGCGTGTGGCTGGCGCGTCGAAGAAGATCACCGGCGTGCGACCCGGCAAGCGCACGACCTCGAGCTTCAGTCCGGCCACCGGCTGCCGCTCGACCCACTGAGCGGCGTCGCGGATCACGCGGTCGATGTGGCCGTGGGCCTGCCAGTCGGCGTCGAACAGCGGGCTCTTCGCGGGAATCGCGATGTAGTCGACGAGGGCCGGAACGATGGTCTCGTCCCAGGCGAGATCGCAGAACGCGGCGATCGCCGAAGCCGAAGCCGGATCCGGGGCCATCGGTTCGGACAGCGGCAGAGCGGGTTCGCGAGCATTCATCGGGCACCTCCGGAACGGGTCAAGTCGGCATCGATCTCAGTGTAGGACCGCGTTGTCCGCCTCCACACGCTGCTCGCGGACGGCCGTGAAACGCAGCGTGAAGCGCGCACCCGGCCCGAACGGCGCGCCGGCCTGATCGTTGAGTCCCGCGCGGTGCCGCAGGTTGGCGTCTTCGAGCAGCAGCTCGGCGCCGTGCTGGGTGGCGATCTGGCGAACGATCGCCAGCCCGAGGCCGGAGCCGTCGACCTGCGTGCCGAGCACACGGTAGAACGGGCGAAACACCTGCTCGCGTTCCGCCGCCGGAATGCCCGGGCCCGAATCCTCGACTTGCAGCACGACCACCTGGCCGAACGGGTCGTCGATCACTCGCACCGTGACCGTGCCGCCCGACGGCGTGTAGTGCAGCGCGTTGTCGACCAGGTTGCGTATCAGCTCGCCCAGCAGCACGCGATGCCCCAGCACCTTCAGCCCGCCGGTCGCCGGCGTCTCGACGCCGCCTGTGACGTCGCGCCCGGGGCCTTCGTAGCCGAGGTCGATGCGCTTTTCGAGCGCGTGCGGCACAAAGTCCCGCACCGTTTCGACGGCCAGCTCGGCGAGATCGACCGGACCGAGCCGCAAGGCTTGCTCCTTGTCGTCGACCCGTGCCATCGAGAGCAGCTGGTTGACCGTGTGCGCTGCGCGCTGGCTGGACAACGCGATCTGCTGCAGCGAGCGCTTGATGTCGGCCGGGTCGTTCTTGCCGGCGTCGATGTCGCGCTGCGCCAGTTCGGCCTGCATGCGCAAACCGGCCAGCGGCGTTTTCAGTTGATGCGCGGCATCGGTCAGGAAATGCTTCTGCGATCCGATCGATCGGTCGAGCCGCCCCAGCAGGTCATTGATCGCTCGCACCAGGGGCGACACCTCTTCGGGCGCATCGCGCTCGTCGATCGGGCTCAGGTCGCTGCTGTCGCGCTTGCGGATGCGTTGCTGCAACTCGTTCAGCGGGGCGATGCCGCGCGCCAGCGCCAGCCACACCAGCAGCACCGCGAGCGGCAGGATCACGAACTGCGGCAGGATCACGCCCTTGATGATCTCGGTGGCCAGCCGAGACCGCTTGCCCAGCGTTTCGGCCACCTGCACCAACGGTGCGGCGTTGGCGGGACGACCGGGCACATCGACCCACAGGTACGCCACGCGCACGTTCTCGTCGTGGATCGTGTCGTCACGGTAGCGCAGCTCGCCGGGCGGCACGCGGTCTTCGTCGGCAGGCACCGCCAGCGTGCTGTCGCCGCTCAGGTACTCGCCGCGCAGCCCCAGCACCTGGTAATAGACATCGTCAGCCTCGTCCGCGCGCAGGATCTCCGACGCGCCTGCCGGCAGAGTGAAGCTCGCCGTTGCGTAGCCCTGCTTCGATTGGACGACCACCTGCTTGGACAGCACCCGCGCCATGTCGGCGAGCTCTCGGTCGTAGGGCTGGTTGGCGATGCCTTGCGCCACCAGCCAGGTCAGCACGACGCTCATCGGCCACAGCACCAGCAGCGGCGCGAGCATCCAGTCGAGGATCTCGCCAAAGAGGGAACGTTGTTCGTGCGTGCGGGCCATGGAGAGTCCAAGCTGCTCAGGCCGCGATTTTCTCCAGACAGTAGCCCAGACCTCGCACGGTCGCGATGCGCACCGGACCTTGCTCGATTTTCTTGCGCAGGCGATGGATGTAGACCTCGATGGCGTTGTTGCTGACCTCTTCACCCCATTCGCACAGCCGTTCGACGAGCTGGTCCTTGCTGACCAACCTGCCGGCGCGTTGCAGCAGCACCTCAAGCAGGCTGATCTCGCGCGCCGACAGCTCGATCATCTGGTCGTTGATGTAGGCCACGCGGCCGGTGGCGTCGAAGGTCAGCGGACCGTGCTTGATGACGCTGGACGCCGTGCCCAGCCCGCGCCGCGTCAGCGCACGAACGCGCGCTTCGAGTTCCTGCAGCGAGAACGGCTTGGCCATGTAATCGTCGGCACCGAGGTCGAGGCCCTTGACGCGCTGGTCGACGCTGTCGGCGGCCGTCAGGATCAGCACCGGCACGCTCGAGCCGCGGGCCCGCAGCTTGCGCAGCACCTCCAGCCCATGCACCTTGGGCAGCCCCAGGTCGAGGATCACCATGTCGAACTCGTGCGAGGTCAGCGCCGCATCCGCTTCGCTGCCGCTGCTCACCTGGTCGACCGCATAGCCCGCGTTGCGCAGCGAGCGCAACAGGCCATCCGCCAGCACCTGGTCGTCTTCGGCGATCAGAACCCGCATCCGTGTGTCTCCCCTGGCAGATCCGTCATCGCGCCGCGTTGCGCGTTCGGGAAGTTTAGGGTTCAGACCCGGGATGGAGATGGCCGCGAGGGTGGCTGTATACCCGTAGACGTCGTCCGAACGGGGGCACCAGACCGGTTGATCGACGGTTCAGGAGTTGACAGATAAAATACTGTACAAACATCCAGCTTTGGCAATAATCGAAGCCACACCCCGGAGAACACCATGGACGCACCCGTCAAAGCCCTGAACACCGAAAAAGCCAAAGCCCTGCAGGCGGCACTGGCGCAAATTGAAAAGCAGTTCGGCAAGGGCACGATCATGCGTCTGGGCGAAGGCGAAGTGATCGACGACATCGAGGTGGTGTCCACCGGCTCGCTGGGCCTCGACATCGCACTCGGCGTCGGCGGCCTGCCGCGCGGCCGAGTCGTCGAGATCTACGGCCCCGCATCGCGCGGCAAGACCACGTTGACCCTGCAGGTCATCGCCGAAATGCAGAAGGTCGGCGGCACCTGCGCCTTCATCGATGCCGAACACGCGCTCGACACCGCCTATGCGCAAAAGCTCGGCGTCAACCTGCAGGAGTTGCTGATCAGCCAGCCCGACACCGGCGAGCAGGCGCTGGAGATCGTCGATGCGCTGGTGCGCTCGGCCTCGGTCGACCTGGTCGTCATCGACTCGGTCGCCGCGCTGACGCCGAAGGCCGAAATCGAAGGCGAAATGGGTGATTCGCTGCCCGGCCTGCAAGCCCGGCTGATGAGCCAGGCGCTGCGCAAGCTGACTGGCACCATCAAGAAGACCAACACCATGGTCATCTTCATCAATCAAATTCGAATGAAGATCGGCGTCATGTTCGGCAGCCCCGAAACCACCACCGGCGGCAATGCGCTGAAGTTCTACGCCTCGGTGCGGCTCGACATCCGCCGCATCGGCAGCATCAAGAAGGGCGAGGAGGTCATCGGCAACGAGACCAAGGTCAAGGTGGTCAAGAACAAGGTGGCGCCGCCCTTCAAGACCGCCGAATTCGACATCCTCTACGGCGAGGGCATCAGTCGCCAGGGCGAGATCATCGACATGGGCGTCGAAGCCAAGGTGCTCGAAAAGAGCGGTGCCTGGTACGCCTACAAGGGCGAGAAGATCGGCCAGGGCAAGGACAACGCGCGCGAGTTCCTGCGCGAGAACCCGGCGCTGGCATTCGAGATCGAGAACCTGGTGCGCGCAGCCGTCGGTATCCCGTCCCTGCCTCCGCTGGACAAGAGCGAAGCGCCCAAGGCCGCCAAAGAGCGTCCTGCCAAGGAGTGATGCCGTGGCGTCTGCGCGCCAGCAGCGATGAAGAAGCAGCTGTCGCTCAAGGGCCGTGCGCTGCAGCTGCTCGCCCAGCGCGAGCACAGTCGCCTCGAACTGCGCCGCAAGTTGCTGCGGCGACTGCGTGACGATGGCAACAGCGATGTTCGCCGCGCGTCCGGCAGCGTCGCTGGCGTCAGTGCGTCTGTCGATCTCGCCGCAACCGGCAGTCGGTCTGACCCCGAGGCCGAGGTGGACGCGCTGCTCGATTGGCTGCACAACCACCGCTACTTGAGCGACGAGCGATTCGTCGAAAGCCGGGTCCACGCACGCTCGGCGCGCCACGGCAATCTGCGCATACGCCAGGAGTTGTCACAGCACGGCGTTGTATTGACGCCAGCCCTGGCCGGCGCCCTGCGCGACAGCGAGCATGCGCGGGCGCTCGAGGTGCAGCAACGCAAGTTTGGCGGGCCGCCAGACTCTCTGACCGAACGGGCTCGGCAGGCACGCTTTCTCGCGGCACGTGGTTTTTCGTCCGATGTTGTCAGTCGGGTGTTGCGCGCATCCGGTCGGCGTGGCGACGATTCTGTGGCGATGCGCGAGGAGCCGGATGCCGGGTTGTTGCAAGCGGCGCTCCCCGACGACGATGCGTATTGAGGTGAACCTGCTCGCCGTGTCAGCGGCCCTCTTTTCGAGGCTTCGGCGCATCCGGTTGGTGCAATGCAGCATGTTACAGTTCTCGCCGTAATTCGTAATTACGAGGACGGGGTGGGCCGAAGCGACATGGGCGGCCCGTCCGCAGCGGATGTACAGCGCCATCAAATACGTTTGCGACCGATGACGACCCCCAACGGGCCCAGTTCCGCTGGGCTGATCGTTCCGCCCGCCCGGCGTCACAGCCTCCACGGCCTCCCTTTCGACCCCTCGATTTCATCTTCTGCAAGAAAGCCTCCGCATGAAAATCCATGAATACCAAGGCAAAGAACTGCTGAGCCGTTATGGCATCCCGGTGCCCAAGGGCTACGCGGCATTCAGCGTCCACGAGGCCCTGGAGGCGGCGCAGAAGCTGGGCGGTCCGGTCTGGGTCGTCAAGGCGCAGATTCATGCGGGCGGCCGCGGCAAGGGCGGTGGCGTCAAGCTCGCCCGCTCGCTCGACGATGTCAAAAAATTGGCCGGCGAAATCCTCGGTATGCAGTTGAAGACCCACCAGACCGGCCCCGAAGGCCAGAAGGTGCGCCGCCTGCTGATTGAAGAAGGCGCCGACATCAAGCACGAGTACTACGTCGCGGCGGTCACCGATCGCGGCACGCAGAAGGTCGTGCTGATGGCGTCGAGCGAAGGCGGCATGGACATCGAACAGGTCGCGCACGACACGCCCGAGAAGATCATCAAGGTGTTCGTCGATCCGCTGATCGGCCTGACCGATGCGCAAGGGCTGCAGCTCGCCAGCGGCATCGGCATTCCTGCCGCCAGCCAGGCGCAGGCGGTCGATGTCTTCAAGAAGCTCTACACCTGCTACATGGAGACCGACTCCAGCCTCGCCGAGATCAACCCGCTGATCCTCGAAGGCAACGGCAACATCAAGGCGCTGGACGCCAAGTTCAACTTCGACAGCAACGCGCTGTTCCGCCACCCGGAGATCGTCGCCTACCGCGACCTCGACGAGGAAGACCCGGCCGAGATCGAAGCCAGCAAGTTCGACCTCGCCTACATCCAGCTCGACGGCAACATCGGTTGCCTGGTCAACGGCGCAGGCCTCGCGATGGCGACGATGGACACCATCAAGCTGTTCGGCGCCGAACCGGCCAACTTCCTCGACGTGGGCGGTGGCGCCACTGCCGAGAAGGTGACCGAAGCCTTCAAGATCATGCTGGGCAACCCGAAGGTCAAGGCCATCCTGGTCAACATCTTCGGCGGCATCATGCGCTGCGACACCATCGCCGAGGGCGTGATCGCCGCCTGCAAGGCGGTCAACCTCAACGTGCCGCTGGTCGTGCGCATGAAGGGCACCAACGAGGACATCGGCAAGAAGATGCTGAAGGACTCGGGCCTGCCGATCATCAGCGCCGACTCGATGGCCGACGCTGCCCAGGCCGTGATGGCCGCGCTGAAGTAAGCGCACCGAGACCAAGGACACACACATGAGCATCCTGATCAATAAAGACACCAAGGTCATCACGCAAGGCATCACCGGCAAGACGGGCCAGTTCCACACCCGCATGTGCCGCGATTACGCGAATGGCAAGAACTGCTTCGTCGCGGGCGTCAACCCGAAGAAGGCCGGCGAGGACTTCGAAGGCATCCCGATCTACGCCAGCGTCAAGGAAGCGGCCCAGACCACCGGCGCCACGGTCAGCGTCATCTACGAGCCGCCAGCAGGCGCGGCCGCAGCCATCAGGGAAGCGGTCGAGGCCGACCTCGATCTGGCCATCTGC
>JAURWR010000037.1 GCA_030654805.1 Burkholderiaceae bacterium | reverse complement strand
GTCAACGAGCTTCAGCAGCTCTACCTGTTGCTTGCGCAGCACAAAGACGTACATGCGAGAGCGCAGGCGCTTCCACGCCACGTCGCGGTTGCTGTGCTGGCTGCGGCCGTCCTGGCACTGCACGACGATGCCGGTCGGGATGTGTGTCAGGCGCACCGCCGAATCGGTCTTGTTGATGTGCTGTCCGCCAGCACCCGAGGCACGGAAGGTGTCGGTGCGCACATCCGCCGGGTTGATGTCGATCTCGATCGAGTCGACGACCTCGGGGTAGACGAACAGGCTCGCGAACGTGGTGTGGCGTCCGCCGGCCGAATCGAACGGGCTCTTGCGCACCAGCCGGTGCACGCCGGTCTCGGTGCGCAGCAGGCCGAACGCGTACTCGCCCTCGACCTTGATCGTGGCGCTCTTGATGCCGGCGATGTCGCCGACGGTTTCGTCTTCCAGCGTCGCCTTGAAGCCCTTGCGTTCGCAGTATTTCAGGTACTGGCGCAGCAGCATGCCGGCCCAGTCGCAGGCCTCGGTGCCGCCGGCGCCGGCCTGGATGTCGATGAAGCAGTTGCTTGGGTCGGCCGGGTTGTTGAACATGCGGCGGAATTCGAGCTGAGCCACTGCTTCTTCGAGCTTGGCCGCATCGGCCTCGATCGCCATCAGACCGTCGAAGTCGCCGTCGGCCTTCGACATGTCGTACAGCTCGGTGTTGTCCGCCAGGTTGCTGGTCAGGTGGTCGATGGTCTGCACCACCGATTCCAGCGTGCGCTTCTCGCGCCCCAGTTCCTGCGCCCGCTTGGGCTCGTTCCAGACGCTCGGGTTCTCGAGCGCCGCGTTGACTTCGTTCAGCCGCAGTGCTTTGCGGTCGTAGTCAAAGATACCCCCGGAGGTCGACCGTGCGCTTGCTCAGGTCGGCCAGGTGGTTGCCTATCGCATTGATGTGTTCGACGTCCATGATCGGCTCGTTTCTGCAAATTTTTGATCGTCGATTCTCTCACGCGACCCCCGTAGACTCGGGCCGACAGGGCTGTGGGTCAACGCAGGAGAGCGACGCGATGCAATGGACCGAACGACACCGCGCCTACTGGCGCAGGAACCTCAAGATCACCTCGCTTCTCTTGGCGATCTGGTTCATCGTGACCTTCGTGCTGGGTTTCTTTGCCCGTGACCTGAACTTCACGTTTTTCGGCTGGCCGTTCAGCTTTTGGGTCGGAGCACAGGGGGCGCCGCTGGTCTACGTGATGCTGGTGGCTTTTTACGCCCACCACATGGAAAAGCTCGACCGACAACTCGGCATGGCCGAAGACGACAACGAATCCTGATGAAACCAGACACTTCGACCCCTTTCGCCATCCGTGCCGCCGAATTGCGCGATGTCAACGCGATCGTGCAGCTGATCCGCGATCTGGCCGAGTTCGAGCACCTGACGCACCTGCTGCAGGTCACGCCGGAGAAGCTGCGACCGCACCTGTTCGGCGAGCGGCCGGTGGTCGAGGCGCTGGTCGCCGACAGCGCCGGAAGCGTGCTGGGGTTCGCGCTGTTCTTCACCAATTTCTCGACCTTCCTCGCGCAGCCCGGGCTGTACCTCGAAGACCTCTATGTCCGTCCTGATCAGCGCGGCCGTGGCATGGGCGAGGCCTTGCTGAGCCGGGTCGGCCGGATCGCGGTCGAGCGCGACTACGGGCGATTCGAATGGAGCGTGCTCGACTGGAACGAGAACGCGATCCGTTTCTACGAAAAGATGGGCGCGACCGTGATGCCCGACTGGCGCATCTGCCGCGTCACCAGCGACGCGCTGCAGCGCTTTCGCGGCTGACCGGTGGACGCAACAGGTGCCTCGGTGATCGAGTTGACGCGCCTTGCACTCGGCCGCTGCGCACTGAGGGTCACGCCGATCTGCCTGGGCACGACGACCTTCGACCAGCAGGTGGGCGAGAATCTGGTTGCCTGGGGCACGACGAAGTCGTCGGAACTGCCGATTGATGCGATCTGCCGGACGCATCGAGATCCGGCGCAGTGAGGCTGCACCCCATTTCCATTCCGATTCCCGATGAGCCGAAAAGACCACGCTTCCGAAACCCCCGCGACGCAGCTGCTGAAGCGCCGCGCGGTGATCTATTCCGAACACCTGTACGACTACGTCGAGAACGGCGGCACGGCCGAGTCGGCGCGCCAGCTCGGCGTCGACGAGCACCACGTGGTCAAGACGCTGATCATGGAAGACGACACCGCCCAGCCGCTGGTCGTGCTAATGCACGGCGATCTGCAGGTCAGCACCAAGAACCTGGCGCGCCAGATCGGCGCCAAGAAAGTGCAGAACTGCAAGCCCGAAGTCGCGCAGCGGCACAGCGGTTACCTGGTCGGCGGCACCTCGCCGTTCGGCACCAAGAAGGCGATGCCGATCTACGTTGAGGCGACGGTGCTCGAACTGCCGCGCGTCTACATCAACGGCGGGCAGCGCGGCTACCTGGTCGGCATCGACCCGAAGGTGCTGGTCACGCTGCTCGGCGCGCGTCCGGTCCAGTGCGCGACGGGCGGTGTCGTCGTGGCGCAGGGGCCGTTGAAGTCCCAGCGTTAGACCTCGGCGCTGACCTGTCCGCAACGCTGCTGCGGTGTCGTCTGTCGAGGTCCGGCGGTGCAGGGCGCAAAATTGCGGCCGCCGCCACTTTCAGATCCCCATGGAGCCCGTCCTTCCCCTCGTCGCCACGCTCGTGGCCTACCTGATCGGATCCCTCTCGTTCGCTGTACTCGTCAGCCGTGCGATGGGGCTCGGTGACCCGCGCAGCTACGGCTCGGGCAACCCCGGGGCGACCAACGTGCTGCGCTCGGGCAACAAGGGCGCCGCGCTGCTGACGCTGTTTCTCGACGCGCTGAAAGGATTCATGCCGGTGTGGGCCGTGGCTGCTTTCGGCGAGCCCTTCGGTCTGGGTGAGGGCACTGCCGCGATGGTCGGCGTGGCTGCTTTTCTCGGTCACCTGTGGCCGGTGTTCTTCGGCTTCAAGGGCGGCAAGGGCGTGGCCACGGCGGCCGGCGTGCTGATGGCGCTGAACCCGTGGCTCGGGCTGGCCACCTTGTGCACCTGGCTGATCATGGCGTACTTCTTCCGCTACTCGTCGCTGGCGGCGATCGTGTCGGCGGTCTTCGCTCCGTTCTACCAGCTGCTGATCTGGGGCGCCGGTCCGATCGCCATCGCGGCGGGCGTGATGGGTCTGCTGCTGGTCTGGCGGCACAGCGCGAATATCCAGAAACTGCTCAACGGCACCGAAAGCAAACTGGGGCAGAAGACGAAGCCGGCGGTGGTTTCGCCGCGTCGCAGCGCCAAGCGTTGAGTGCAACGACCAAGAACTGAGACGTGCGATGCCCCAAAACCTGAGACGCTTCCATGTCGGAGACCGGCTGTCCGAGATGGCCATCTTCCAGAATGTCGTGTACCTCGCGGGCCAGGTGCCCAGCGACACGAAGCAGGACATCGCCGGCCAGACGCGCCAGGTGCTGGCGATGGTCGACCGGCTGCTGGCCGAAGCCGGTACCGACAACGCGCACATCCTGATGGCGACTCTTTACCTGGCCGATCTGGCCGACTACGACGCGATGAACGCGGTGTGGGACGACTGGGTCGCCCCGGGCGACGCACCGCCGCGTGCGACGGTGCAGGCGCGCCTCGCGCGGCCCGACTGGAAGATCGAGGTCGTCGTGACGGCCGCGCTGTCGGCCGGTGCGTGAGGTGCCCCTGAAACCATCCCGTTCCGCTGCGGGCCCCGCACCCCGGATGCGCCGATCCTGGGTCCGTCCGTTGCTGATTGCCGCAGCAGCTTATGTGCTGCTGGTGGCCATCCAGGGCCGCACCGACAAGCAGGCCGGCGCCGCGCTGGCTGCGCTGGCGAAGCCGGGCGACATCGTGATGCTGTCCTCCGAAGTCTGTCGCTACTGCGATCAGGCGCGAAGCTGGCTGTCGGAGCACCGGGTGCCGTTCAGCGAATGCTTCATCGAGAAGGACGCCACCTGCGCCGACAGCTACCGTGCGCAGCAGTCACCGGGCACGCCGACGCTGCTGGTGCGCGGCGAGCGTCACGTCGGCTTCGATCCCGGCCGGATCACCAAGGCCCTCAGCGGCGGTTGACGCGGCTCGGGCAGGTGCCCGGGCGGTGCCATCAGTCGGCCTGCAAACCCAGCGCGGCCGGATCGCCGCGACCGACGCGCACCAGCAGCGGCGTTTCGCCGGTCAGGTCGACCACCGTGGTCGGCTGCGCCGGGCAGGCGCCGGCATCGACCACCGCCTGCACCAGCTTCTGATAGCGCTCGCGGATCTCGTCCGGGTCGTTCAGCGGCTCGGTCTCGCCGCGCGGGATCAGCGTGGTCGCGAGCAGCGCCTCGCCGTGAACCGCCAACAGCTCTTGCAGCACCCTGTGATCGGGCACCCGCAGGCCGATGGTTCGGCGTGACGGGTGCGAGATGCGGCGAGGCACCTCCTTCGACGCTTCGAGGATGAAGGTGAACGGCCCCGGCGTGCCCAGTTTCAGCAGCCGGTACTGCCGGTTGTCGACGCGCGCGTAGCTGGCCAGCTCGCTCAGGTCACGGCACAGCAGCGTCAAGTGGTGTTTGTCGTCGACGCCGCGGATGCGCCGCAGATTTTCGACCGCCGCCTTGTCGTCGAGCCGGCACACCAGCGCATAGCTCGAATCGGTCGGCACTGCCGCCACGCCACCGTCTTGCAGTATCTGCGCGGCCTGTTTCAGCAGCCGGGGCTGCGGGTTGTCGGGATGGACTTCGAAGTGCTGGGACATCGGGCGATTGTCGGTGGCGAAGAGGACGTGTCATGTCGCCTTGCCAGCCCCTGCTCCAGCGGGCCGGGCTCATGTTCATCCGTCGCGTTCATTCGTAGTGAGTCCACATGCGAAGGACGCGAACCGTGCGCTCTTTCTTGAAGACTTCATAGACCAGGCGGTGCTGTATGTTGATTCGCCGGGAATACGCACCTTCAAGATCACCGACCAGCTTTTCGTAAGGCGGAGGATTCTGAAAGGGGTCACTTACCAGCAGATCAAGCAGTTCCTGAGTCTTGCCCTTCAAGCCGGCAGCGGCCAGCTTCTTGGCGTCCTTGACTGCGTGCTTCGCGAAAACGACCGCCCACTTCACCAATTCAGCGCCTTGGCGCTCTTGGCCAGCGGTTCAGCCATGCCTTTCTTGATCGACTCGCGCATGCCGGGAACGGCCAGCAGGTAAAGCGTTTCCTGAATCGCTTGCCAGTCCTCTGCCGAGATGAGCACGGCGCTGCTGCGCTTGCCGGAAATGAGGATGGGCTGATGCGATTCGGTCGTCTGATCGATGAGCCGGTACAGGCTCGCGCGTGCTTCGCTGGCGGTGATGGGGGTGGTCATGGTGATGCTTCGGTGGGAGCGAGAGAACGTACGCTTTAGAGTACGTTCTGTCAACCGTCTCACGGCAGGCTGCAACTTGGCGACGGCCAGCGAACTTGCGTGAGCGGCGGGTTGGACGCCAAGGAAGCTGCTGCGCGACTGCGAGCCAAGCGAAACGTCAAGCCGCTTTCTGCACCCGATCCATCAGCGCTTCCCACACCGGCTTCAGCCGCGTCGGCAATGCCGGCAGCGTGCCCAGGTCGGTGCGGCTTTCCTCGGGGCTGTGGAAGTCGCTGCCGCGCGAGGCGAGCAGGTCGAACTCGATCGCCATGTCGGCGTACTTCACATAGTCGGCGGTGGTGTGGCTGCCGGTCACCACTTCGACCCCGCGCCCGCCGTGCGCCTTGAACTCGGTGAACAGCGCGTATTCCTCGTTGACGGTGAACTTGTAGCGGCCCGGGTGCGCGATCACGGCGATGCCTCCGGCCTGCCTGATCCATTGCACGGCGTTGCCCAGCGTCGCCCAGCGGTGATCGACGAAGCCCGGCTTGCCTTCGACCAGGTACTTGCGAAACACCTCGTGCGTGCTGGCGCAGATGCCGGTCTCGACCAGGTAGCGGGCGAAATGGGTGCGGGCGATCAACTCCGGGTTGCCGGCGTAGTTCAGCGCGCCCTCGAAAGCGTCCTTGATGCCGACCTTCGCCAGGCCCTCGGCCATCTCTTGCGCCCGCGCGATGCGGCCGTCGCGCGTGGCGGCCAGGCCGTTCACCAGCTCGGGGTTCTCGGGGTCGACCCCGAGGCCGACGATGTGCACCGTCAGACCGGCAAACGTGACCGAGATCTCCACGCCTGCCAGGTAGGGCAGGCCGGCGGCCCGCGCGGCATCGCGTGCCCGCTGCTGTCCGCCCACCTCGTCGTGGTCGGTCAGGGCCCACAGCTCGACGCCATTGGCTATTGCGCGCGCGGCCAGCGCCTCGGGGGTCAGCGTGCCGTCCGACACGCACGAATGGCAGTGCAGGTCGGCGTTGGTCCAGGCGGTAGGTAGTTTCACTCTTCAATTGTAGGGAGGGGTGGCGTAGCGCAACGCGCCCCAGCCCGGCGATCCATGGGGGCATCGGCTGTAGTTCACGCCGGACGCCGTGATCAGCGTTCCAGCCGGATCACCCGCCCCTGCGGGCTGTCGGTCAGCAGGTACAGCCAGCCGTCGGGGCCCTGCCTGACGTCGCGGATGCGTTCGCCCAGGCCTGGCAGCAGGCGCTGCTCCTTGACGACCTGGCGGCCGTCCAGTTCGAGCCGCAGCAGGGCCTGGCCGCGCAGGGCGCCGACGAACAGGTTGCCTTTCCAGCCGGGGTAGCGGTCGCTGGTCAGGAAGGCCATGCCGCTGGGTGCGATCGACGGGATCCACACCGTCAGCGGCGCAGGCACGTCGGCGCGCGTGGTGCCGTCGCCGATCTTCAACCCGGTGACGTATTCGCGGCCGTAAGTGATGACGGGCCAGCCGTAGTTCTTGCCAGCGAATTCGATGTTCAGCTCGTCGCCCCCTTGCGGGCCGTCCTCGTGGGTCCACAGCTCGCCGGTCGCCGGGTGCAGCGCCGCACCCTGCATGTTTCGGTGTCCGTAGGTCCAGATTTCGGGCAGCGCACCCGCGCGGCCGACGAAGGGGTTGTCGGCCGGCACCGTGCCGTCGGCCTCGATGCGCACCACCTTGCCGTGGTGGGTGTCCAGCGACTGCGCGTCGTCGCGCCGGCTGAAGCGATCGCCCAGCGTGATGAACAGCCGGCCATCGCGGGCGAACACCAGCCGCGAGCCGAAGTGCGCCGAGCTGGCGACCTTCGGCCTCTGCCGAAAGATCACCTGCAGGATGACGAGCCGGTTGCCGTCGAGCTGAGCGCGGGCGACCGCGGTGCTGTTGGCCGGTTGGCCGTCGGCATCCTGCCCCGGCTCGCTGTAGCTGAAGTAGACCCGCGCGTTGTCGCTGAATTTCGGGTCGAGCACGATGTCGAGCAGGCCGCCCTGGCCGCCCGCGTCGACCCGGGGCAGACCGGTGACCGGTGGGCCGACCTGGCCGTCCGGCCCGACGATGCGCAGGCGGCCGGGCCGCTCGGTGACCAGCATCCGGCCGTCGGGCAGAAAGGCCAGACCCCATGGATGATCGAGCCCGCTCGCCACCGTGACCGGCCGCAGCTCCTGCGACTGCGCCAGAGGCGACATCGACGACAGCGCGAAAACGATCAGCAACAGGATGCGGCGCATGGTGGAGGTTCCGGGCGATTTGAAGATCAATGAAGATGATCTGACGGCCGTTCGGCCTCCGGGTTCAATGCGCCGGTGGCCCTGCCGCGTCAGCGAGTGCCTGCGCAGCCTCCACGATCATCTGCAGGCGCTGACGGCCGTTGTATTCGTCGAGGCTCAGGCGATAGGCCAGCGTCACTCGGGCCGGCAGCGGGTCGACGTGGCCGAACCAGATCGCATCGCGCAGCGTGCCCGAGTGCTTCACGCTCAGTTTCAGGTGCTTCTCGCCGACCAGCCGCTGGCTGACGATCTCGACCTCGTCGCTGAACAGCGGCGCCTCGAACGACGGGCCCCAGACCTGCGCATTCAGCGACTGCACGGTGTCGGTGTTGAAGTGCTCGATGCCGAGCGGTCCGTCGCTGAGCACCCGGCGCTCCAGCGTTGCCGCGTCCAGCCCTTCGAGTGCGGCCTGCTGGAACGCCGCGTCGAAGGTCGCGAAATCGGCTTCGTCCAGCGTGCAGCCGGCCGCCATCGCGTGCCCACCGAATTTCTTCAGCACGCCCGGGTGGCGCTTGCTGACCAAGTCGAGCGCATCGCGCAGGTGGAAGCCCTCGATCGACCGCCCCGAGCCCTTCAGCAGCCCGTCCTGCCCGCGCGCGAACACGAAGGTCGGACGGTGCACCCGGTCCTTCAGCCGCGAGGCGACGATGCCGACCACGCCTTCGTGGAAGTCGCGGTCGTAGATTGCGAGCGCTGGCGGCGCCGTGCCCGGATCGCTCAGCTTCTGCATCAGCGCGTCGAGCAGCATTTCGGCCTGCTCGCGCATGCCGGTCTCGACCTCACGCCGCTCGCGGTTGATCGCGTCGAGCTGCTGCGCCAGTTGCGCGGCGCGCGCCGGATCGTCGGTCAGCAGGCACTCGATGCCGAGCGTCATGTCGGACAACCGTCCCGCTGCGTTGATGCGCGGCCCGAGCGCGAAGCCGAAGTCGAAGCCGGCGGCGCGCGACGGGTCGCGGCCGGCGGCCGCAAACAGCGCGGCGACGCCGGGCTGCATGCGGCCGGCGCGGATGCGTTTCAGCCCCTGCGCGACCAGCCGCCGGTTGTTGGCGTCGAGCCGCACCACGTCGGCCACGGTGCCGAGCGCGACCAGGTCGAGCAGGCTGTCGAGCTTGGGCTGTGCCGGGGCGGAGCCGGGCGCTGCCGACCCCTCGGCATAGACGCCGCGCGCTCGCAACTCGCTGCGCAGCGCCAGCAGCACGTAGAACATCACACCGACGCCGGCCAGGTGCTTGCTCGGGAAGCCGCAGCCCGGCTGATTCGGGTTGACGATGACATTCGCGTCGGGCAGCACGATCTCGTCATCGGCCTGCGCCGGCAAGTGGTGATCGGTCACGACGACGGCGAGTCCGTGCGCCCGTGCGTGCGCCACGCCGGCCAGGCTGGCGATGCCGTTGTCGACCGTCACCAGCACCTGCGCGCCCTGCGCGAGGGCCAGGTCGACGATGGCGGGCGTCAGGCCGTAGCCGTGCACCGCGCGGTCGGGCACCACGTAGCCCAGCGTGCCGGGTGCCGCGCCGAGCAGCGCGAGGCCGCGCAACGCCACGGCGCAGGCGGTGGCGCCGTCGCAGTCGTAGTCGGCCACCACGCACAGGCGCAGTCCGTCACGCAGCGCATCGGCCAGCAGCGCGGCGGCTTCGGCCGCACCCCACAGTTCGGAAGGCGGCAGCAAACGGGCCAGCCCGTCGTCGAGCTCGTCGATGCCGCGCACGCCACGGGCCGCGAACAGCCGCGCCAGCAGCGGATGCACGCCGGCTTGTTCGAGCGTCCAGGCGGCGCGCGGGGCCGGGGTGCGCAGCTTGAGCGTGGGGGCGTTCATCTCCAGACTCACAGGGCACTCAGAAGCGTGTGCGGTTCGACGGTTCTGAACCGGTCGCTCAGGCGCTGCCATATCGAGCGCGGCATGGCGTCGTGGCGTTGCCAGCCGCGTTCGCCGCACAGTGTCAAGGTCACCGACTCGCCCCTTGCCGCTGCCGCAGCAAGGGGGCCCAGCGCGTCGGCATCGAGCGACCGCCAGGCGTCGGCCCATCCGGCCCAGTCTTCGGCCAGCAGTGGCGCGCGCAGTCGGGTGTCGACCGTCACCTGCGCCCTGGCGGCCTGCGCGGTGCCGCAGCCGCTGAGCCAGAACGAGTTGACCGGCAGCGCGCCGCGCTCCTCCCGCGCTTCGTTGACCGGGTGCTGGTGCAGCAGCATCTGCACCTCGTTCTGCAGCCGGCGCACCCAGCGAACCCGCGCCAGTTGCTCCGCCGAGGCCTGCGGGTCACCGCGCAGCCACAGGTCGACGTTGCGGCCGATCACGCGGTCGATCGACGCGCAGGGGAGATCGACCAGATGATCGTGCGCGAGATACCAGCGCGTCGGCGCGGCCCAGGTCATCGAGCCGCCCTCCTGGTCGTCATCCGTGTCGTCCTCAAACAGCGGACGCACCGCGTCGAACAGCGCGCGCGATTCCTCGGCCGGCAGGTCCAGCGCCGACGGGTCGGCCAGCGTGATGTGTTCGCGCCCGACATGCCAGTGCACCGGCGTCAGCAGGCCCCAGGGGCGCTTTCCGATGCCGACTCTGTCGCCACGGGCCTGCAACGCGGCCCAGGGCCAGCAGCCGTCGGCACCGTGCCAGCCGTGCGCTGTCGCGAGGGCTCGTTCGTGCGGGGGCGACAGTGTGTACTCGTCGTCGACATCGCGCGTGGTGGCTTGCAGCACCGTCATCAATCGCGCCAGGTTCGGCAGGGTGAGATCACGCAGCGTGTGGGCGCTGGCCTCGGAGAGGGCGCTGACGTGGGGGATGAGCAGGTGCATATCTGCTCTATTGTCCGGCGGCGGCCGGGGCGCTTTTGCTTGCCTGGCATGGAAGGGTTCTTTGCGATGCACTGCGTCGGGGCCCGCCCCGGCGGGCGGGGTTTGCCATGCGTGGCAGCCCGCCGGGTTTCGGCCCGGCTGCCGAGTAACTTTCTTCTGCTGGCATGTTTAGACCGGAGAGCTGGGTAACGGGTGTGCGAGGACGTAGTAAACACCTGCGGGTTATTGATTGGTTGAGGAATTGATTGTGTGCAA
>JAURWR010000034.1 GCA_030654805.1 Burkholderiaceae bacterium | reverse complement strand
CGATGTCGTCGAAACCACCCAGCAGGCAGTACTTGCGGAACGCCTGCACCTCGAAGGGCAGTTCGGTTCCGTCGGCTTTGATGACGACTTGACGCTCGAGATCGACGGTCAGCTGATAGCCGACGAACGCCGTGACCTCATCGAACAGGCTCGCGATCTGGCTCTCGGGCAGCACGATCGGCAACAGGCCGTTCTTGAAGCAGTTGTTGAAGAAAATATCGGCGAAGCTCGGCGCGATCACCACCCGGAAGCCGTACTGATCGAGCGCCCACGGTGCGTGCTCGCGCGACGAGCCGCAACCGAAGTTCTTGCGCGCGATCAGCACCGACGCGCCTTGATAGCGCGGCTGGTTCAGCACGAAGTCCGGATTCGGTCGGCGCGACGCCGGGTCCTGACCCGGGTAGCCGGCATCGAGGTAGCGCCACTCGTCGAACAGGTTGATACCGAAGCCCGACTTCTTGATCGACTTCAGGAACTGCTTCGGAATGATCGCGTCGGTATCGACGTTCTCACGGTCCATCGGGGCCACCAAGCCCTTGTGCACGCGAAACGGGTTCATCGACATCTCACTTCTTCTTGGCGGCGTCTTCGACGACTTCACCGGCGCGTTGGACATCTTGGCCCACACCGGCAATGGTGTTGCAGCCAGTGAGGAAGACAACCACGGCCGCCAGAGCGAAAAGAATGCGTTTCATCGAGAGGTCTCCTTGGAGTCAAAACAGTTCAGAGCAAGCGCCGCACATCGACGAAGTGCCCTTCGATCGCCGCCGCCGCCGCCATCGCCGGGCTGACCAGATGGGTCCGTCCGCCAGCGCCCTGGCGGCCTTCGAAATTGCGGTTCGAGGTCGACGCGCAGCGCTCGCCGGGTTCGAGCCGGTCGGCGTTCATCGCCAGGCACATCGAGCAGCCCGGCTCGCGCCATTCGAACCCGGCGGCCAGGAACACGGTGTGCAGCCCTTCGCGCTCGGCCTGTTCCTTGACCAGGCCCGAGCCGGGCACGACCAGCGCCAGTTTCACGTTCGACGCGATCTTGCGGCCCAGCTTGCGCACGACCACCGCCGCCTCGCGCATGTCTTCGATGCGCGAGTTGGTGCACGAGCCGATGAACACCTTGTCGATCAGGATGTCGGCGATCGGCTTGTTCGGTTCGAGTGCCATGTACGTCAGCGCACGCTCCATCGCACCGCGCTTGTTGGCGTCTTTCTCGCGCTCAGGATCGGGCACCCGGTCCTCGATCGACAGCACCATCTCCGGTGAGGTGCCCCAGGTGACCTGCGGGCGGATCGCCGACGCGTCGAGCTCGACCACCGCGTCGAACTGCGCATCGGGGTCCGACTTCAGCGTGCGCCAGTAGGCGACGGCGTGATCCCATTCGACACCGGCTGGCGTGAACGGACGGCCCTTGACGTAGGCAATCGTGGTGTCGTCGACGGCGATCAGCCCGGCGCGCGCGCCCGCCTCGATCACCATGTTGCACACCGTCATGCGGCCTTCCATGCTGAGCGCGCGGATGGCCGAACCGGCGAACTCGATCGTGTAGCCGGTGCCCCCGGCCGTGCCGATCTTGCCAATGACGGCCAGCACCAGGTCCTTGGCGCTGCAACCCGGGGACAGCACACCGTCGATGCGGATCAGCAGGTTCTTGGCCTTCTTCGCCAGCAGGGTCTGCGTGGCGAGCACGTGCTCGACCTCGCTGGTGCCGATGCCGTGCGCCAACGCGCCGAACGCGCCATGGGTCGAGGTGTGCGAGTCGCCGCACACGACGGTCATGCCCGGCAACGTGGCGCCCTGCTCGGGCCCGATGACATGGACGATGCCCTGGCGCCGGTCGTTCATCTTGAACTGTGTGATGCCGACCCGATCGCAGTTGGCGTCGAGCGTGTCAACCTGCAGGCGCGACACCGGATCGGTGATGCCGTTCGAGCGGTCGGTGGTCGGAACGTTGTGATCGCTGACGGCCAGGTTGGCGGACAACCGCCAGACCTTGCGGCCAGCCAGATCAAGGCCTTCGAATGCCTGCGGACTGGTCACTTCATGAACCAGATGGCGATCGATGTAGAGGACGGTCGTGCCGTCTTCCTCGGTGTGAACGACATGCTCGTCCCAGAGTTTGTCGTAGAGCGTGCGGCCCATGGGTGGTGACCTCTGAAAACAGAACCAATGATTTTAGGCGTGGAGCTTGCTGCGCAGCAGCAAGCTCAGCGTTCGACAGCTCCAGATGCAAGAAACCCGGCGCGCGGCCGGGTTTCTGTGCCTCGGAGAACCCGCGATGTCAGCGTTCGCCGACCGGCTTCACGTCACGCGTCGGGGAGCCGTTGAACAGCTGCCGTGGACGGCCGATCTTGTACTCGGGATCGCTGATCATCTCGTTGAGTTGAGCGATCCAGCCCACCGTGCGCGCCAGCGCGAAGATGGCGGTGAACAGCGAGACGGGGATGCCGATCGCTCGCTGGACGATGCCGGAGTAGAAGTCGACGTTCGGGTACAGCTTGCGCGACACGAAGTAGTCGTCCTCAAGGGCGATCTTCTCGAGTGCCATCGCGAGCTTCAGGATCGGGTCGTTGTTCATGCCCATCGCCGACAGGACCTCGTGGCAGGTCTCGCGCATCAGCTTGGCGCGCGGGTCGTAGTTTTTGTAGACGCGGTGCCCGAAGCCCATCAGCTTGACGTTCGAGTTCTTGTCCTTGACTTGCTTGATGAACTCGCCGATCTTCTCGACACCCCCCATCCTCTGCACGTCTTCAAGCATGTTCAGCGCAGCCTCGTTGGCACCACCGTGCGCGGGGCCCCACAGGCAGGCGACGCCGGCGGCGATCGCCGCGAACGGGTTGGTGCCAGACGATCCGCACAGCCGCACGGTCGAGGTCGAGGCGTTCTGCTCGTGGTCAGCATGCAGGATGAAGATGCGGTCCATCGCGCGCACCAGCACGTCGTTGGGCACGTAGTCCTCGCACGGCGTGGCGAACATCATTCGCATGAAATTGCCGGCATACGACAGGTCGTTCTTCGGGTAGATGTACGGCTGGCCGACCGAGTACTTGTAGGCCATCGCCACCAGCGTCGGCATCTTGGCAATCAAGCGGATCGCGCAGATTTCCCGGTGCTCCGGATTGTTGATGTCGGTGCTGTCGTGATAGAAGGCCGACATCCCACCGACCAGTCCCGTCATGATGGCCATCGGGTGCGCATCACGACGGAAGCCGCGCAGGAAAAACTGCATCTGCTCGTTGACCATCGTGTGGTTGGTCACCCGCTTGGTGAATTCCACGCGTTGATCGGCGTTCGGCAACTCGCCTTTCAGAAGCAGGTAGCAGGTTTCGAGGTAGTCGCACTTCGTGGCGAGTTGCTCGATCGGGTAGCCGCGGTACAGCAACTCGCCCTTGTCACCGTCGATGTAGGTGATCTTGGAGTTGCAGGATGCCGTCGACAGAAAGCCCGGGTCATAGGTAAATTTTCCGGTCTGGCCATAGAGCTTGCGGATGTCGATCACGTCCGGGCCGACCGAGCCTTTGAAGATCGGAAGGTCCATGCTCGGGCTGCCGTCGGAGAACGACAAGGTGGCTTTGACGTCGGAAGGGGTCATGATCGGTCCTTGGGGTGAGGCTAGACAGGTCGTCGGGGTGGGTAAAGCGGTGGTTCAGCGAGGTTCCCGCATCAACCGCAGGACCTCCAGAATGTTGTCGTTGAGCAAGTCGCCTTCGGGCTGCTGGCGAGCCAGCAGCAGATCGAGAAGATCGTTGTCCGAAAGATCCATCAACACCAGCAGGCCATCGGCCTGTCGCTGCGTCAGGGTGGATTGATATCGGTCGAAGAAGCGTTCGACGAAGAGATCGTTTTCCAGCAGTCCACGCCGACAGCGCCAGCGCAGCTTGCTCAAGGCACGATCATCGATCAACGCATCCATGGTGTAAGTCGAGATTGAATCCGGTTCAGACCGAACGGCGAATCATCATTTCCTTGATCTTGCCGATGGCTTTCGTGGGGTTCAGACCCTTCGGACAGACATCGACGCAATTCATGATGGTGTGGCAGCGGAACAGGCGGTATGGATCTTCGAGGTTGTCGAGCCGAGCCTCGGTGTCTTGATCCCGGCTGTCGGCGATGAACCGGTACGCTTGCAAGAGTCCTGCCGGCCCGACGAACTTGTCCGGATTCCACCAGAAACTCGGGCAACTCGTCGAGCAACTGGCGCACAGGATGCACTCGTACAGGCCGTTGAGTTCGTCGCGCTCTTCCGGGCTCTGGAGGCGCTCCTTCTCCGGAGGAAACTCATCGTTGACCAAGTACGGCTTGATCGAGTTGTACTGCTTGAAGAACTGCGTCATGTCGACGATCAGATCGCGAATCACCGGCAGGCCGGGCAGCGGCTACAGAACGATCGGGTCCATCAGCGTGAGCATGTTGGTCAGGCACGCCAAACCGTTCTTGCCGTTGATGTTCATCGCGTCCGAGCCGCAAACGCCTTCTCGGCAGGAGCGGCGGAACGACAGCGTCGGGTCGACCGCCTTCAGCTTGTTCAGTGCATCAA
>JAURWR010000023.1 GCA_030654805.1 Burkholderiaceae bacterium | reverse complement strand
CTGTTCAACGCTGGAACGCGCCGCTCGCAGCTGTCGAGCTGCTACCTGACGACGGTGGCCGACGACCTCGACGGCATCTACGAGGCGCTGAAGGAGAACGCGCTGCTGTCCAAGTTCGCCGGCGGGCTCGGCAACGACTGGACCAATGTGCGCGCTCTCGGCAGCCACATCAAGGGCACCAACGGCAAGAGCCAGGGCGTGGTGCCATTCTTGAAGGTCGTCAACGACACGGCGGTTGCGGTCAACCAGGGTGGCAAGCGCAAGGGCGCGGTGTGCGCCTACCTGGAAAGCTGGCACCTCGACCTGGAAGAGTTCCTCGAACTGCGCAAGAACACCGGCGACGACCGCCGCCGCACGCACGACATGAACACCGCGAAC
Organism: Burkholderiaceae bacterium; assembly: GCA_030654805.1. Lineage (GTDB taxonomy): Bacteria > Pseudomonadota > Gammaproteobacteria > Burkholderiales > Burkholderiaceae_C > PBB1. The sequence continues at coordinate 18,414 of JAURWR010000023.1, read as the reverse complement.
TGGATTCCCGACCTGTTCATGAAGCGCGTGATGGAAGGCGGCGACTGGACGCTGTTTTCGCCCAGTACCTGCCCGGACCTGCACGACAAGTTCGGCAAGGATTTCGAGGCGGCCTACACCGCCTATGAAGTGCGCGCAGCTGCGGGCGACATCAAGCTGCACAAGAAGGTGCCAGCGCGTGACCTCTGGCGCAAGATGCTGTCGATGCTGTTCGAGACCGGGCATCCGTGGATCACTTTCAAGGACGCCTGCAACGTGCGCTCGCCTCAGCAGCATGTGGGCGTGGTGCATTCGAGCAACCTGTGCACCGAGATCACGCTGAACACCAGCGAGTCCGAGATCGCGGTGTGCAACCTCGGGTCGGTGAATCTGTCGCATCACCTGATCGATGGTTCGAACGGCAAGCAGATCGATCACGCCAAGCTCAAGAAGACCGTGTCGACCGCGATGCGCATGCTCGACAACGTGATCGACATCAACTACTACGCGGTGAAGAAAGCGCGTGACTCGAACCTGCGCCATCGACCGGTCGGCCTCGGCATCATGGGCTTCCAGGACTCGCTGCACGAGTTGCGCGTGCCGTATGCATCGGACGCTGCGGTCGACTTCGCCGACCGCTCGATGGAAGCGGTGTGCTACTACGCGTACTGGGCATCGACCGAACTCGCCGCCGAGCGCGGGCGCTATTCCAGCTACCGCGGCTCGCTGTGGGATCGAGGCATCCTGCCGATCGACTCGCTCGACCTGCTCGCCGAGCAGCGCGGCGGCTATGTCGAGGTCGACCGCAGCAGCACGCTGGACTGGAGCTTGCTGCGCAGTCGCATCGCAGAACATGGCATGCGCAATTCCAATTGCGTTGCCATCGCACCGACCGCAACCATCTCCAACATCGTCGGTGTCAGTGCATCGATCGAACCGTCGTTCGGCAACCTGTCGGTCAAGTCGAACCTGTCGGGAGAGTTCACCGTCCTCAACGAGTACCTGGTCCGTGATCTGAAGAAGCTGGGCCTGTGGGACGACGTGATGGTCATGGACCTAAAGCACTTCGATGGATCGCTGCGCCGCATCGATCGCGTGCCTGAGGATCTGAAGTCGCTCTACGCCACCGCATTCGAGATCGAGACCCAGTGGTTGGTCGAGGCCGCCTCACGTCGCCAGAAATGGATCGACCAGGCGCAGTCGCTCAACATCTACATGGCCGGCGCATCGGGCAAGAAGCTCGATGAAACCTACAAACTCGCCTGGACCCGTGGGCTGAAAACAACCTACTACCTGCGCACGGTCGGAGCCACCCACGCCGAGAAAGCAACGGTGAAGTCGGGGCAGCTCAATGCCGTGAGCAGCGGTTCCGGCGGGGACGCTGCGGCAGCCAGCGCTCAGGCCCGGCAATCCAGTGCCGAGCCGGCGAGCGACATCAAGTACTGCGCGATCGACAACCCCGATTGCGAAGCCTGCCAGTGAGAGCCAGCCGTTGATTCGCCACACGGATCAATAAGGGACGACGCGACAGAGCAACAAATGCGATCTGCGCGACGCGGTATCTGGCAATTAATGCTTTGTGTTTTGTCACATCGCTTGGATAATCAATATCTACTGGAAGTGCACCATGTTGGTTTGGGAAGAAGAAATTAAATCACCGATGCCGCCGATCGCGGCCCTTTCGACATCACGGATTCCTGAAGAAATTCAGAGCCGCTCATCTGATGCGGGCATCTCCGGCATGGATTTGTCGCGAGCCGTGGGTTTCGGTGATTCCAGTCGTCCAACATCGAGCGTACCGGTCGAGTCCCTTGAGAAGCGACGGGTGGTTGCGGCGGATAAACGCATCATCAACGGTCGGACCGATGTCAATCAACTGGTCCCGTTCAAGTACAAGTGGGCATGGGAGAAGTATCTTGCCACCTGTGCAAACCACTGGATGCCCCAGGAGGTCAACATGTCACGCGACATCGCGACATGGAAAGACCCGAATGGGCTGAGCGATGATGAGCGCCGAATCATCATGCGCAACCTTGGGTTTTTCGTTACTGCGGATTCCCTTGCTGCCAACAACATCGTGCTCGGGACGTACCGGCATATCACTGCACCGGAATGCCGGCAGTTTTTGCTGCGCCAGGCTTTCGAGGAAGCCATTCATACCCACGCATACCAGTACATCGTCGAATCGCTGGGGCTGGATGAAGGGGAAATCTTCAACGCCTACAACGAGGTTGCCTCGATCCGGGACAAGGACCAGTTCCTGATCCCGTTCATCGAGGCGGTGATGGATCCGCACTTCAACACGGGCACGCTCGAAAACGACCAGAAACTCCTGAAATCGCTGATCGTTTTCGCCTGCTTGATGGAAGGCCTGTTTTTCTACGTGGGATTCACCCAGATTCTGGCGCTCGGTCGACAGAACAAAATGACCGGGGCCTCGACCCAGTATCAGTACATCCTGCGGGACGAATCGATGCATTGCAATTTCGGCATCGACCTGATCAACCAGATCAAGCTGGAGAACCCACTGCTCTGGACGGCGGAATTCAAGGCCGAAATCAAGGCGCTTTTCATGCGAGCGGTCGAACTCGAATATCGCTACGCTGAGGACACCATGCCCCGCGGTGTTTTGGGGATGAATGCGTCCATGTTCAAAGGGTATTTGCGCTACATCGCCAACCGGCGCGCCACGCAGATCGGTCTGGAAGCGCTTTTCCCGAATGAGGAAAACCCGTTCCCTTGGATGAGCGAAATGATAGACCTGAAGAAAGAAAGCAATTTCTTCGAGGTGCGTGTCACCGAATACCAATCGGGTGGTGCGCTCTCGTGGGATTGATAGACGTCGAACGCGGTATCGCGCGAGATGAATGTGAACAGATCAAGATTTGCAAATCGAGTGGTGACGACGCAGAAGCGTTGCCCTCGGTTTGATACCCGATTCATCGCACCGGGGCGCCCCTCAAGGGCAGTTTTCGGGTGATGAATAACTGTCTGGAGCCGGCTTTTGCAGGAACAGGACAGTGCTTCTTTAACTTGATCAAGGAGAAATGTAATGGCAACTGCGAAGAAGGCCGCTCCGGCCAAGAAAGCACCGGCTAAGAAGGCCGCCCCAGCCAAGAAGGCTGCACCAGCGAAGAAGGCTCCGGCCAAGAAGGCGCCAGTGAAGAAGGCCGCTCCGGCCAAGAAGGCACCGGCCAAGAAGGCTGCGCCAGCGAAGAAGGCTCCGGCCAAGAAGGCACCGGCGAAGAAGGCCGCTCCGGCCAAGAAGGCGCCGGCAAAGAAGGCCGCCCCAGCCAAGAAGGCTGCGCCAGCGAAGAAGGCTCCTGCGAAGAAGGCGGCCGCCAAGAAGGTCGTAGCGAAGAAGACCGCCAAGGCGCCTGCGAAGAAGGCAGCCGCCAAGGCTCCTGCGAAGAAAGCCGCTGCGAAGAAGGCGCCCGCTACCCCAGCCGCTGCTCCGGCTGCGGCCAAACCGGCCGCGCCGGCTGCCAAGACGACCCTCAGCCCACAGGCTGCGTGGCCGTTTCCAACAGGCTCCAAGCCATAACGCGGAGGTCCGCGCCATGCGGGCTTTCGTTTGTAAGCAACCCGGCTTCGGCCGGGTTTTTTGTTCCTGGAGCCGACCGGTTACAGATCGAGAACGCGGGTATCTATCCGATGGTTCTGGCCGCCTCGCGAGGCGATCTTCAACGCGCCGATGCGGTTGCCCAAGGTGACACACCGGCGCAGTGACCAGCCGCGCTCCAGGCCGTAAAGCAAGGCACCACGGAAGGCATCCCCACACCCTGTCGGATCGACCACTTCGGTGGCGGGTGTTCCTGGCACGTGTGTGCGTTGCCCCTGTTCCCAGATGTCACATCCTTCGGCCCCCAGCGTGACGATGACGCCAGCCAGATGCGAGGTCGACAGCGACTCGAGCGTTTCGCCCGTGCGGTCGCACAGCATGCGGGCTTCGTAGTCGTTCACGGCGACCCAGCGTGCCTGCGCCACGAAGTTTTTCAGTTCGGTGCCGTCGAACATGGGCAGTCCCTGGCCCGGGTCGAACACGAATGGGATGCCCGCAGATGCCAGCTGCGCGGCATGCTCGATCATCGCGTCACGGCCGTCGGGCGCGATGATCGCGATGCGGATGTCGGCTCCGGCCGGCACCGGTGTGTACTGCGCTGACTGCATCGCACCGGGGTGAAACGCGGTGATCTGGTTGTTGCTGCTGTCCGTGATGATGATCGCCTGCGCGGTGAAGCTGTCATCGATCGTGGCGACATGTTCGGTGCTGATCTTCCACGACGCCAGGCGCCGCAGGTAGTCCGATCCGTCGCTGCCCAGTGCGGCCAGGACGACCGGCTCGCCGCCGAGTTGGCTCAGCGTGTAGGCGATGTTGCCTGCGCAGCCACCGAACTCACGCCGCAAGGTCGGCACCAGGAAGGACACATTCAGGATGTGCACTTGTTCGGGAAGGATCTGCTCGGCGAAGCGACCCGGGAAGGTGGTGATGGTGTCGAACGCAAGGGATCCGCAAATCAGCGCAGGCATGGGTGCTCCAGTGGGTGGGCAGGCGTCGTCACCGATCGCCCGACAGGTTCAGGATCGATCGCGACCCTTGCCGGGCTTCGATCGATCGGCAGCGATGGAAATCAGGGGTAGAAAACCTCAACGGTATAGCCGCTGACGCGACGGCCGGTGACCGAGAAACTCACCGACAACGGCAAGTCGACTCCCGGCGCCAACCGGGGATCGTTGACCTGGAAATCGGCGGGCGCCAGTGAGCGTCGGGATACCAGTTCGCCGTCCGCACCGGTCAGGCTCAGGTCGACCGATGGCATCGCGATCGGCAACTCGCCGCGATTGCGCAGGGTCACGGCCAGCCGGAGGGCGTTCGGAATGCCTTCGACTTGCAGGCTGGCATCGGCCTGCGTCAGCGCCGTGCTTTCGATGCTCACATCGTCGATGCGCCGCAAGGGTTCGAGGCGGCAGTTGAACGCAGCGCAGTAACGTTGCAACCAGGCCGTCGACTCGGGCCACTGTGCCGCGATGCGCTGACGGTAATGACCGGTGATCTGCAGCGCCAGCCCCAGCGCCGCCAGCACGGCCAGTGTCGTCAGCGCGGCACGCACCGGTGCCTGTTCCCACCACTGTTCGCGCTCGGCCCGCCGCACGAAGTCGGGCATGGAAGTCGCTGATTCGGCATCGGCATCGGCATCGACTACAGCGGGTGCTGGTTCAGTCGCAGCGTCTTCATCTGCCGGCGCCCCGGTCATGGCCGCAGTAGACACGACCACAGCCGGTTCGGTCTCGGCGGGCGACATCGGCTCGCCGTCGATCTCGTCTATCGAATGCGGTGGGTCGGCGTACCCGTTGCGCTCGTTCGATGGCGCCGGCTCGGACGGGATTTCTGGTTCGATCTTGATGTGATCGAGATCGGGCGACGGCGGTGCTTCAAGGGGCGCGTCCTGATCAGGTGGCGCCTCGCGCGTGTCGGGTTCCGACTCCGGTTCGGCAGCGGTCTCCTTCGTATGTCCGAGGTCGGTCTCCTCGGTTGGCGTAGCGTCCGACGCAGACGCTACGCTTGCGTCCGCCGTCCTGTCTGCTTCAGGTGATTGCGCGTCAGGCTGCCAAGGGGGAGGCGCCTCGCGTTCGAGATCGAACAGATTTTTCTGTGCGTTGAATACCGCTTGGCAGCGCCCACAACGCACCCAGCCATCGGACACCTTGAGCTGGTCCTGAACCACCCGGAAGATGGTTCCGCAGGCGGTGCAACGGGTGGCCAGATTCATCGTCGAATGATGCCACGCAGATGGTTGGCGCTGCCTCAGGCCGACCGGTGGGCGGTCATCAATATCCAGCCGTCCTCGCTGTCGCTGACCGACAGCTGGAGCCACGGTGCGTACGCGTCGATCAGCTCGGTGGCTTGACGCTCGAGGATGCCGGCCAGCACCAGATCGCCGTCGGCGTCGACATGGCCGCAGAGCAGTGGCGCCAGCAGCTTCAGCGGCGTGGCCAGGATGTTCGCGAGCACCAGCGGATACGTGCCGTACGCGAGGTCGGGCAGGCCGGCCTGCAAGCCGACCTGGTTGGCTGCGGCGTTGTCCACCGTCGCCTGCACTGCGGCGGGGTCGATGTCGACGGCCTCGACACCCTGCGCCCCATGCAGCGCCGCGCCGATCGCGAGGATGCCCGAGCCGCAGCCGTAGTCGAGCACACGCGACCATTGCGCCGTGCGCTCGGGCAACTGCCGCGCGATCCAGCGCAGACACATCCGCGTGGTCGGATGCGTGCCGGTACCGAACGCCATGCCGGGGTCGAGACGAATCACCTTGAGCGCCTCAGCCGGCGCTTCGTGCCAGCTCGGAACGACCCAGAAAGTCGGTGTCACCGGCACCGGTGCGAACTGCGATTGCGTCAACCGCACCCAGTCCTGATCGACCAGCGGCGTGATCGACTGCAGTTGAACGGCGCTGGCCCAGTCCTGCGCCAGCAGCGTGTCGGCCGCATCCTGCGCCGCGTCGGCGTCATCGAACAGCGCCTTCACGATCGAGCGATCCCAGCCGCCGCGTGGCGCCGGCATGCCGGGCTCGCCGAACAAGGCACGCTCGGCATCGGTGTTTGCATCGGCGTCCTCGACCGACACCGACAGCGCGCCAAGCTCATCCATCAGCGCATCGGAGACCGATTCCGCCTCGTCCTGCGGGCACAGCAGCAACAACTCGACCATCTTCTAGATCACCCGACGCTGTCTAAAGCGGCCCCAAGGGCCACGAAGGGGCCCTTAGGGCCGGGGGGCAAGGGCGGAGCGACGTGGGGGGTGTCATTCATCGCTTGTGCTCGCTCATCCAGCCTTCCAGGTAGTGGATGCTGGTGCCGCCTTCGACGAACTTCGCGTCGACCATCAGCTCGCGGTGCAGCGGGATGTTGGTCGAAATGCCCTCGATCACTGTCTCTGACAGGGCGATGCGCATGCGCGCCAGAGCCTGGTCGCGGGTGTCGCCGTGCACGATGATCTTGCCGATCATCGAATCGTAGTTCGGTGGAACGAAGTAGTTCGTGTAGACGTGCGAGTCGACCCGCACGCCGGGGCCGCCCGGCGGGTGCCAGGTGGTGATGCGGCCCGGTGAGGGGGTGAACTTGTATGGGTCTTCGGCGTTGATTCGGCACTCGATCGAATGGCCGCGACATTCGATCTGTCGCTGCGTGAACGGCAGCTTCTCCATCGCTGCGACCTTGATCTGCATCTGCACGATGTCGATGCCGGTGACCAGTTCGGTCACCGGGTGCTCGACCTGAATTCGGGTGTTCATCTCAATGAAGAAGAACTCTCCGTTTTCGTACAAGAACTCGAAGGTGCCGGCGCCGCGGTAGCCGATCTTCTTGCACGCGGCGGCGCAGCGTTCGCCGATGCGCTCGATGACCCGGCGCGGGATGCCGGGTGCAGGCGCTTCCTCGATGATCTTCTGGTGGCGGCGTTGCATCGAGCAGTCACGGTCGCCCAGCCACACCGCATTGCGGTGCTGGTCGGCCAGCACCTGGATCTCGATGTGCCGCGGGTTCTGGAGGAACTTCTCCATGTAGACCGACGGGTTGCCGAAGGCCGCACCCGCCTCGGTGCGCGTCATCTGCACCGCGTTCAACAGGGCTGCCTCGGTGTGCACGACCCGCATGCCGCGTCCGCCGCCGCCGCCAGCGGCCTTGATGATCACCGGGTAGCCGATGGCGCGTGCCGTGCGGATGATCTCGCGCGGGTCCTCGCCCAGGGCTCCCTCGCCACCCGGAACGCATGGCACACCCGACTTGATCATCGCCTGCTTGGCCGACACCTTGTCGCCCATCTGACGGATGCACTCCGGCGTCGGCCCGATGAAGGTGAAGCCGCTGCGCTCGACCCGCTCGGCGAAGTCGGCGTTCTCGGACAGGAAGCCGTAACCGGGGTGGATCGCTTCGGCGTCGGTGACTTCGGCGGTCGAGATGATCGCCGGCATGTTGAGGTAGCTCAGCGCCGAGGCCGCCGGGCCGATGCACACCGCCTCGTCGGCCAGTTTCACGTATTTGGCGTCGCGGTCGGCTTCGGAGTAGACGACCACCGACTTGATGCCGAGCTCGCGGCAGGCGCGCTGGATGCGCAGGGCGATTTCGCCTCGGTTGGCGATCAGTATTTTCTTGAACATGGTGCCTCGGCTCAATCGCCCTGGCGGGCTGCGCCCACCGTGCTTTTTGGCTGCGCCGCCACCCCTGCGGCGTGGTCGCCTTGATGGGTGATCAGTGTTTTCTTGAACATCAATGCGCCAGGATCATTCGACGATGAACAGGGGTTGTCCGAACTCCACCGCCTGACCGTTCTCGCAGAGGATGCGCGTGACCTTGCCGGACTTGTCGGCCTCGATCTCGTTCATGATCTTCATGGCCTCGATGATGCAGATGGGCTCGCCTTCCTTGACCTCGGAGCCGATCTCGACCAGCGGCTTGCCGCCGGGGCTGGAGGCCCGGTAGAAGGTCCCGACCATCGGTGACTTCACGGTGTGACCGACCGGGGCGACCTCTTCGGCCACTGCCGTCGGCTGCAGCTCGGCAGCCATCGGACGCGGCATCGGCGGTGCCGCGAAGTAGGTCGGTGCAGTCGCATGCGGGTCGGCTTTGACGATGCGTACCTTGCCATCGGCCTCGGTGATTTCCAGTTCGGAGATGTTCGATTCCGACACCAAATCGATCAGCGTCTTGAGTTTGCGTAGGTCCATGCGGATGCTCCAACGGAGGGGGTTGGGGTGTCTTGGGGGCCTGCATCTGCGCCCGGGTGACGTGGCACCGTGCGGGCGGGTCGATGCAGGGCGCGTCAGTGGTCGGCTTGGGTGAGCGCGTGATCCAGAGCCAGCCGGTAGCCGTCGGCACCGAGACCGCAGATCACGCCGACGGCGAGGTCGGAAAAATACGAGTGCTGGCGAAACGGTTCGCGCCGATGGACGTTCGACAGATGCACTTCGATGAACGGGAGGGCCACCGCCGCCAGTGCGTCCCGCAGGCCGATGCTGGTGTGGGTCAACGCGGCCGGATTGATGATGATGAACTGCGTGCCGTCGCTGCGCGCCGCCTGCACTCGATCGATCAGGGCGCCTTCGTGGTTGCTTTGAAAGGTTTGCAGCTTCGCTCCGGCATCTGTTGCTCTCTGCGCCAGATCGGCATCGATCTGGTTCAAAGTGCGGTTGCCGTAGACGCCAGGTTCACGGGTGCCCAACAAGTTCAGGTTGGGTCCGTGGAGCACGAGGATTTGCATGAGGAGAGAAGGGCGGACTTTGAAACAGTCCGGTCACTGTGATGCAGCGGGCGGACTTTACGCTGTTTGAGGGCCGTAGTCGTGTGTTTGAAGAAAATTGACGTATTGATCGGCGGATCAGCGGGTTTTGGCCGCCGATCAGTCAAGCGGCGGCTTCTTTCGCCCAGCGCGCCAGGTCTTCGGGGTGGATCGCCCCGAGTTTCCGGTCCATCACCCGTCCGCCACGGCCCACGATCACGGTGAACGGCAGGGAGCCGTTCGGGTTGCCCAGCGTGCGGCTGAGCTCGGTGCCGGCGAGGCCTGCCAACCCGATCGGGAAGCCGACCGGGCGTTTACCGAGGAACTCGCGCACCGGCGTCGGGCTGTCGACCGCGAGGCCGAGGACGCGCCAGCCGGTCGAGTGCTGCGACTGGTGGAACCCGTCGATCAGCGGCATCTCCTTGATGCAAGGCGCGCACCAGGTCGCCCAGAAATTGAGCAGCAGCGGAGCGCCACGCAGACTGTCCAGCGCCAATTCACCACCGCCCGGCTGCTCGAATCGCAGGGACCAGAATTCGGGCCCCAGGGCGGCGCCATCGCTGCCCGCAGGCTGCGTCTTTTTCCAGGACAACCCGGCGCCTGCTGCGCCTGCGGCGATCGCCGCCCCGCCCAACACCCATCCCCGTCGGTTCATGTCTCGGTCTCCATCAGGCGCCGCAGCGTGGCCAGATCGCCGCGCTGGGTTTGTCCGTTGGCGGCTGGCTTCAGGCCGCCGCGCAAGTCGTCGTGGTCCAGCACCGTCAGGAACACGGTCACTTCCTCGCCCAGTGTGCGGCTGGGACTGCTGACGCTCAGCACATCGACCGGCAGGTTGCGCGGACCGGTGATGCTGCCGATATCGAAGTCGATGCCCTGGTTGAGCATGGATATTTCGGCCGACTTCGAATCGTCGCAGAACAATTGCAGGTGGACGCTGCTGAGCCGGGTCGCGGTGCCGCGCCAGACCGCTCCGGTCAGGTGCGGGCGGAATTCAGCCAGCCGCTCCATCCAGTGCGCCGCCACGGTGCGCAGCGCCGCCAGCTCGGCCGGCTGGGTGTCGGCGCAGAACAGGGCCAGGTAGGCGCGCACTTCGTCCTCGACCGCCGCGTTGTCCGGCATCTCGGCCGACCGCGTGCTGTGCTTGCCGAGGTCGCGTGCGGCGCGCCGCTTGGCCGGACCGTATTCCATGCCTTCCTCGACCACCAGCCGGGCGGCGGCGGCGGCGATCTCGGCCGTCAGGGCAGATGACATCGTCGATCCTCTTTCAGGGCACTTCGACCGCGCCCATGCGCGCGACCACGGTGGCGGCCCGCGACATCACATAGGGCGAGTCGGGCCGCTTCTCGAATCGTTTCGGTGCCGGCAGCATCACCGCCAGCCGGGCGGCGGCGGTCGGCGACAACTGCGCCGCCGGGCCATGAAAGTAATGCCGCGCGGCCGCCTCGGCGCCGAAAACCCCTTCGCCCCATTCGACGTTGTTCAGGTAGATCTCGAGGATGCGCTGTTTGTTCAGCATCGCTTCGAGCATGAAGGTGATGACGAACTCCTGTGCCTTGCGCGGCAGGCTGCGTTCGCCGGCCAGGAACAGGTTCTTGGCCAGCTGCTGAGTGATCGTCGAGCCGCCGACCACCTTCGGTTCACGCAGGGGCTTCTTGACGTCGGCGGCTGCCGGGGACTTCAAGGCCTGCTTTTCCAGTCGCTCGTTGATCTTCGAGACCCGCGCCTCGGCCTTCTGGTTGCGCTCCCAGGCTTTCTCCAGCGCATCCCATTCGATGCCGCTGTGTTCGGCGAAACCAGCGTCTTCCGACGCGATGACGGCGCGCTTGAGGTTCGGCGAGATCTGCGCGTTGCCGACCCAGTCCTGGCTCCAGCGCACGTGGTGCTGTTCGGTCAGAAGCCGCCAGATTTCCGAACGCTGGAAGCTCGTCGATTGCGGATCGACGATGGCCATCAGCGCGATGCGCAGCGCGAATGCGACCTGCAATGCCAGCGCGCACACCACCAGCAGCGCGAGGAATCGCCACGCCGACGTGGTCGCGCGCTTCATGTTCGGGCGCGGGTCGCGCCAGCCAGCCGCTGCTGCAGCGCGGCCCGTACCGGTGCAGTTTCCGGTCGCACGCCTCGCCAGACGAAAAATGCCTCCGCTGCCTGTTCCACCAGCATGCCCAGGCCATCGCGGCCGCGCGCACCATGCGCTTCGGCCCAGGCGATGAAGGGACGGGCGGCGGCGCCGTACATCATGTCGAGCGCCAAGGCGCCGTCGCGCAGCACCGCCGCCGGCACCGGTGGCGCGCTGGCCTGCAGGCTGCTGGCACTGGCGTTGATCACGACATCGAAGGCGGTGCCTGGCCGCTGCAGCGTCCCGACGCTCAGCGGCACCCCGTGAGCACGCGACCACGAGGCGTGTCGGGCGGCGAGGGCCTCCGCTCTGTCGTGGGTGCGGTTGCACAGAACCAGCGCGGCCGGCTTGGCCGCAATCAAGGGCCCGAGCGCTCCGGCGGCCGCTCCACCCGCACCGATCAGCAGCACGCGGAGATTCGTCAGTGAGACCCCCGCGTTGCGTTCGATATCACGCACCAGGCCGGCGCCATCGGTGTTGTCGGCGAGCCAGCCTCCATCGCCCGGTGGGTCGAAGCGCAACACATTCGCCGCTTGCGCCAGCGAGGCCCGTTCGGTACGCCGGGCCCCGAGCTGGTAAGCCTCGAACTTGAAGGGCACGGTCACGTTGCAGCCCCGCGCGGGCCCGCTGTCCGGGGCCCCGGATGCGCGTTCGACGTCGTTCACCGACCTGGCGGCGGCGGTGTCGAAGTCGCCGACAGCGCCGCCGATCGACGCGGCGAAAGCCCGGATGTCGCGCGCGAAACCGCCTTCGGCATCGATCGGGCACAGCAGTCGGCCATAGCGCATGGCCTGCCCGGTAGCCCGCGCGAACATCGCGTGGATGAACGGCGATTGGCTGTGCGCCACCGGGTTGCCAGCGACGACGTAATGATCGACGTGGGTCATCGCGACGACTCCTGCATCGTGGCCTCCAGGCCGTCCTCGCGCGTGAACCGGAACCGCGAGGTCACCACCAGCTGGTCGGCCTTGGCGCGCATCTTCGACGTGAATCGACCGAAGGGTGCGGCAGCGTGCACGATCGCGATGGCCTGCTGGTCGAGCACGCGCGATGGGGAGGGACGCACGATCTCGGTTTCGACGACCCGGCCGCCAGCATCGACCGTCACGTTCATCGTCAGCTCGCCATACAGCTTGCGGCCGCCCTGTTCGGGGAAGTTGCGCGTGCCACGCTCCTCGATCTTGCGTCGCAGCTGGTCGTAGTACTGCGCGTACACCGCCTCTTTGGTCGCCGGGCTGATGTAGCGCTTCTTCGGGCGCGCGTTCTCTTCGTTGACGCGCTTCTCGATCTCGGCCAGCAGCTGCACCAGCCGGCGGCGGTGCTCTTCCTGGGCGCGCTCGTTCGACGAGCTCTCGTCGGTGCGCACTTCCGGAGCCGGCATGGCTGCCAGCTCGCGACGGATCTGGGTCAGCAGCTGCTGCTGCGTCTGCTGCAACTGCTCGATCTGCTTGCGCGACTCGTTTTCAGCATCACCGACTTCGGCGCTGGGGGACGGCAGCAGCGGCGACGTGGCTCGGCCGCGATCGGCTTCTCCGCCGCCGGCCAGCGATTTCTGGGCGATGGCCTGAGCCTGATCCGGCACCGTGCTCGAACGCGAATTGACCAGGATCACTTCGAGCGGCGTGTCCTCGAAGATCCGGTTGAAGCGCGCGGGGTCGACGAAGCGCACCGACAGCAGCACGCCATGCGCCGCGACGGACACGAGCAACGCGATCTGCAGGGCCGACAGCTTGCCGAGCATCGTTTCAGTTCGCCGTCCGGGGGTCAGGGCGCTTGCGCTGGCGCGGGCGCCGAATCTTCAGCGTCAGCGTCCTGCATGTCGATGGCCAGCGCCAGCGGCCCGGCACTGTCGCCGGCCTCGTCGGCAGGGTCCTCGAGCTCCGGCGCGTCGTCGGCTTCGGTGGTCGGATCGTCAATGCGTGCGATCACATTCGCATGCAGGTCCAGCGTCAGCAGGTCGGTGCCGGTGATCCGCACCCGCACCCGCGCGTTGCGCGGCAGCGCCTCGGCTCCGAGCGCCCGGAACACCAGCGGCAGCGTGTCAGCGCGCACCAGACCATCCTTCATCACGGCGGCGTCGAGTTCGGTGATGTGTTCCTGCGCCAGGTACTTCAGCGTCCAGTAACGTTCGATCGCCGACTGGAATCCGTTGTAAGCGCTGTAGGCCGCTTCGAAGCCCGAAATGATCGCGAACAGCGCGGTGTCCTTCGGTTTGAACGGCGCGGCCAGCGCGGCGGTGCGGCCGTGTCGTGCGCACGCAATGATCTGCCACTGGTTGACCAGGTCGACATAGCGGCGCAGCGGCGAGGTGGCCCAGGTGTACTGCGCGACGCCCATCCCGGCATGCGGCGCGGGCTTGGTGCCCATGCGCACCTTGACGCCGGGCGCCATGCTGGCCTGGCTGCGGTAGATGCCGGGCACGCCGTGCTCGGCGATCCAGCCGCCCCAGGTGCTGTTGGCGAGGATCATCGCCTCGGCGACGATCAGGTCGAGCGCAGACCCGCGCGCGCGGGTGGTGATGTTCACCTGCTCATCGCCGCGTGGTTCGCCCTCGGTGCGACCGACCAGACGGAAGTTGTAGTCGGGCCGGTTGAAGTTCTCCGGCTTGCCGCGCACGACCTCGCGGCCGGCCTTCAGGTGGCGCGCCAGCCGGTGTGCGAAGGCCAGCTCGGCGGCAAATTCGTAATCGGCCGGTGCTGCGCCGGTCAGCGTCGCTTCGGTGATCACGCTGTCGAGCTGGTCGTGCCGCAGGTTGGCTGCGATGGGCACGCGATCGAGGCGTGTTTCGCTGCCGGTGACTTCGAGCGTGTCCTCGTTCAGCGTCACGTAGAGCGACACCGCCGGGCAGTCGCGCCCGGCCATCAGCGTGTAGACCTGCACCACTTCGTCGGGCAGCATCGTCAGCTTGTGGCCCGGCATGTAGACGGTGGAGAGGCGATCGCGCGCTACCTTGTCGACCGGGCTGTCCGGCGCAATCGCCAGACCGGGCGCCGCAATGTGGACGCCGAACACCGCCGTGCCGCTGCCCAGCCCTTGCACCGACAGCGCATCGTCGATCTCGGTGGTCTGCGAATCGTCGATCGAGAACGCCCGCACCGGAGCCAGCGGCAGCGCCTCCTTGATGGCGGGTGCGTCGAGCGCAGGGAAGCCGGTGCCCTTCGGGAAGTGTTCGAACAGGAAACGTTTCCAGTGGAACTGGTACGGCGAGTCGATCGCGCCAGCGGCAGTCAGCAGGTCGAGAGGTGGCTTCTGGGAACGCTTGGCCGCTTCGACCACCGCCTTGTATTCGGGTCCGTTCTTGTCGGGCTTGAACAGGATCTTGTAGAGCTGCTCGCGCACCGGCGTCGGGCAGCTGCCTGCGGCGAGTTCGCCGGCCCAGGCTTCGATCTGCGCGAGGAGCATCTTCTTGCGCTCGATGCCGAGCAGCGCCGCCTTGACGGTCTCCTCGGGGGCCTTCTTGAAGTTGCCCTTGCCCAGCCGACGGAAGTAGTGCGGGGCCTCGAACAGCTTGAACAGCGCGGCGGCCTGCTGTGCGATGCCGGCGTGGGCGTCGAAGTAGTCGCGGGCGAGGTCGGCGAAGCCGAACTCCTGGTCGGAGGCGAATTCCCAGGCCAGGTCGAGATCGATGTCGCGGGCCAGCGTGTGCGCCTCGGCGATCAGTTCGGCTGGCTGTGGTTTGTCGAATTTCAGCAGCACGTTGGCTGCTTTCACCTTCACGCGTTTGCCCGAGTCGAGTTCGATCTGCATCGAGCTGTCGGCTTCGGACATCACGCGTCCGGCGTGGAATTTTCCTGCGTCTTCATAGAGGGCGTACATAGGCGGCGGATTGTCACCGATGCGCTCGGGCCGACAGGGGCCTACAGTCTTGGGTGGGGCGCCTGTTGCTGCGCTCACTTCAGGAGCACAAGTCATGGTCAAGAAAGTCTCGCCCCGAGCCGCGTCGCCGCTGGAGGCGGCTGCCGGCCTGTTCGATAACCCGCTGGCCGGCACGATCAAGGATTCGGCGCAGCAGATCTGGCTGGCTGGTCTCGGTGCATTCTCGAAAGCCCAGGAAGAGGGCGGCCGGGTGTTCGACGCGCTGGTCCAGGAGGGCGTGTCGCTGCAGCGCAAGACGCAGTCGGCGGCCGGGGAGAAGCTCGGTGCGGTGTCTGCCCAGGTCAGTGCCCGCATGGCCGAGGTCGGCCAGAAGGTCGAGGAGGTGTCCGCCAAGGCCACGGGCCAGTGGGATCGGCTGGAAACCATCTTCGAGGAGCGCGTGGCGAAAGCACTGGCCAGTCTCGGTGTGCCGCAGGCGAGCGAGGTTCGGGAACTGACGGCAAAGGTCGATCAGCTGAGTGCGCAGCTGGCGAAACTGACCGCAGCGCCGAGCCGCCCGACCCGCAAGACAGCTGTCCCGCGCCCGGCCGTCAAGCCGGTGAAGACCACGCTCAAGCCGCGTGCGCCCAAGAAGACCTGAGGTGTCGGTTCAAAGCTGCCCGGGGAAGAACCAGAGCAGGGCGGCCGTCATCGTCAGGTACCGCGCGAACTTGCCGATCGCCATGTACAGCACGCACGGCCAGAACGGCAGCTTGAGCCAGCCGGCCACGGCGCACAGCGGGTCGCCCACCACCGGCAGCCACGACAGCAGACAGGCTTTCGCGCCATAGCGTTGCAGCCAGCGTGCGGCGCGCCGATGCGTGGGCGTTTGCTCTTGTTCTTCCGCTTTGGTGCAGGTGTCGGTCACTGAAGCGGGATGTCCGGCCTTCGCATGAGCCTGCTGCCGCACCGCGACCGCGTGAAAGGCGCGACCCGCTCCAAGTCCCATCCACCAGGTGACCATTCCGCCGAGCGTGTTGCCGACGGTCGCCACCCCCACCGCCGGCCAGAACAGGTGCGGATTCAGCTTGACCAGCCCGAAAACCGCAGGTTCCGACCCGAGCGGCAGCAGCGTGGCTGACACGAAGGAGATCACGAACAGCGTGCTCAGGCCGAACTTCGGCAGGGACAGCGCGGTCGCGAGCGACTCGATCAACGACTGCAGCCAGACTTCCATTTGGCCGATTATCGAGACGCGCAAACCCGCGCTTCCGGCCTTGAGCGCGGGGATATACTCTGCCTCCTTTTTGAGCAGACCGGCCCCGCCCCCACGCATGAACATCGGCCACATCGAGTTGACAAACCGCCTGTTTGTCGCGCCGATGGCAGGGGTCACCGACCGACCCTTCCGCCAGTTGTGCAAGCGCCTGGGTGCGGGTTATGCGGTCAGCGAGATGGTCACCTCGCGCAAGGACCTGTGGCACAGCCTGAAGACCAGCCGGCGCGCCAACCACGACGGTGAGGTCGCGCCGATCGCGGTGCAGATCGCCGGCACCGACCCGCAGACGATGGCCGAGGCCGCCGCCTACAACATCGACCGCGGCGCGCAGATCATCGACATCAACATGGGCTGCCCGGCCAAGAAGGTGTGCAACACCTGGGCCGGCTCGGCGCTGATGCAGGACGAGCCACTTGCTCTTTCAATCATTCAGGCCGTGGTTGCTGTCTGCGAGCCGCGCCGCGTGCCGGTGACGCTGAAGATGCGCACCGGCTGGTGCCACACCGAACGCAACGCGCTGACGATCGCGCGCGCTGCCGAGTCCGCCGGCATCGCGATGGTCACGGTGCACGGCCGCACGCGCGAGCAGGGCTACAGCGGCCACGCCGAGTACGACACCGTGGCGGCCGTGAAGGCCACGCTGCGCATCCCGGTGGTCGCCAACGGCGACATCGACAGCCCCGAGAAAGCGCGCGAGGTGTTGCGCTGCACCGGCGCCGACGCACTGATGATCGGCCGCGCCGCGCAGGGCCGGCCGTGGATCTTTCGCGAGATCGCGCATTTCCTCGCCACCGGCCAGCACCTGCCGGCGCCCGAGGTGATGCAGGCCAAGCGCTGGCTGCTCGAACACCTGCACGACCACTACAGCCTGTACGGCGAGTTCGCCGGCGTGCGCACCGCGCGCAAGCACATCGGCTGGGCGGTGCGTACGCTGCCGGGCGGCGAAGCCTTCCGCGCCGAGATGAACCGGCTCGAGACCTGCGACACCCAGGTGCGTGCGGTGAGCGACTGGTTCGATGAACTCGCCGACACCCACACGCTGTGGCCTGCCAACGTCAACTCAGACGCGGCCAACCAGCCCTTGATTCGACTGAGCGCATGAGCAACAAGAAGCACATCGAAGAATGCATCCGTGACGGGCTGGAGGACTATTTCTCCGACCTCGACGGCGTCGAGCCGGCGGCGATGTACGACATGATCCTGAAGGTGGTCGAACGCCCGCTGCTCGACGTCGTGATGAAGCACGCCGACCACAACCAGAGCCGTGCGGCCGAGTGGCTGGGCATCAACCGCAACACGCTGCGCCGCAAGCTGGTCGAGCACAAATTGACCAAGTGATCCCAGACGATTTCCAGAGACTTTCCATGCACGCACTGATTTCCGTTTCCGACAAGACCGGCGTTCTCGAACTCGCACGCGGCTTGCACGCGCTGGGCATCCAGCTGCTGTCCACTGGCGGCACCGCCAAGCTGCTCGCCGACGGCGGCCTGCCAGTCACCGAGGTGGCCGACCACACCGGTTTCCCCGAGATGCTCGACGGCCGCGTGAAGACGCTGCACCCGAAGATCCACGGCGGCCTGCTCGCGCGGCGCGATCTGGCCGAGCACCGGGCGGCACTTGCGGTTCACAACATTCCCACCATCGACCTGCTGGTGGTCAACCTGTACCCGTTCGAGGCGACCGTCGCGAAGGCCGGCTGTACGCTGGAAGATGCGATCGAGAACATCGACATCGGCGGCCCGGCGATGGTGCGATCAGCGGCCAAGAACTGGGAGCATGTCGCGGTGCTGACCGATGCTTCGCAATACGCCGGTGTGCTGGCCGAACTGAAGGCGCACGGCGCGGTGCAGCGCGCGACGCGCTACGCGCTGGCGGGGGCGCCGGTCCACCCCATCGCGCACGCCGACGCGGCGATCCGCGACCACCTGTCGCCGCTGACGCTGGTCGACGGCGGTGAGCCGACCCACG
>JAURWR010000015.1 GCA_030654805.1 Burkholderiaceae bacterium | reverse complement strand
CCGGTGCTGCTGGAGGCGCTGCAGGCCGATCGCAGCACGGCGCTGCTGCGGTTGCGGGTGGGTGGCGACGGCGCGCTGGCCCCGGTGCGCCTGCTGGCGCGCATCACCCGCCGCAGCTGCGAGACCCTGGCGCTGCAGCCGGGGGATGCCCTGTTCGCCCAGATCAAGGGCGTGGCGCTGATGTAGCGCCGGCTGCGGCGCGTTCGACGCCTTCGCGGCCGTCGCTGCCGCCACCCTACGTGGTCATCGAAGCACCGCAATCGGGCCGCACTGCCGCGTACAGCCACACGTCGCGCGGCTGGTCGCTGGCATTGGGATGCAGCGTGTGCCGCACCAGCCGGCCTTCGTTGACCAGGCCCACCTGGGCCAGCAGCCGCTGCGAGGCCGGGTTCTCGAAGTCGCACACCGCATCGATGCATCACACCCCGGGCTGCGCAAGCGCGTGCGCCAGCACGAAGCCCAGGCGCAGGTGGTGCGGCAGTGGGTGATGCCCCGCGCCGCCCTGCGGCAGCAGGCGCAGCAGGCCCACCGGTCCGGCCTCGCCATGCGGCACCAGCAACCAGGTTCAGGCGATCTTCTTCAGCCAACAGACCTCGTCCCAGACGAGTTGACGACGGGTCTGGTCGAGGTCGCTGTTCGGCCGGTGTCCCAGCCAGCGGTGCAGCAGGGGGTCGGCCGCCCGGCACGGGTGGGCAAACTCGGCGTCGCCGGCCCGGGGCGCGCACAAGCGCCCATGGGTCAGCTGCAGTTGCCGGTCCAAGCGGGCCCGCTTCGTGCTGGCGGTGGGCTGATGATCACCACCGCGATGCTGCAATTGATCGAACAGGCCGGCGAAGGAGTGCTGGTGCTGATCGATGGCCTGGAAGAGGCCGACTTCCGCCGCTCGAAACTGACACGCCAAGAGGTGCGACACCAGCTGGCGCTGGTCGCCGACACGCTGGCCGGCTTGCCAGGCCGCGCCCAGCAGGCCATGCCGGAGATCGCCTGGCCCGGCTGGCGCGCCGTGTCGCAGGCGCTGGCGCAAACCGGCCCGGCCAGCGACGAGACCGCCTGGTTCGCCGCCCGCTCGCTGGTGCCGGCCACGCTGTCGTGGCTGCGGGTGTACCGCCAGTCCGAGCCCACGCTGTTCAGCTTCGCGCCGCCGCGGTAGCTGGCCCGGAGTGCCGCGTCGGCGGCTTCACCCGACACCGCCGGCACCGCCTGAACCAGCGGCACTCGGCGTCGCGCCCGGCGTGGGCAGGGCCGAGGCCAGCAAGGCGGCGATCACGTCGCTGCCGACGCGCGCGCTGCTGTCCAGCCGGTCGATCTGCGCCAGCAGCGCCTGCGCCAGATCGGTGTCGCCGCTGCGCAGGCTGATGAAGGCCAGCGCCTTGAGGGTGAACAGCCAGAACCGCGCCGGCCCATTGCGCTGGAAGTCGACCCCGTCGGCCGGCACCACGGCGCGCCAATCGGCAGCCAATCCGGCCTGGGTGGCGGCCGCCGCCAGCCCGCGCGTGGCGGCCCGCTCGGCCAGCTCGAACTCGCGCCGGCCGGCATGGTGCTTGTAGAGCGTGTAGTACACCGCCAGCGTGGTGGGCGACATCGCCTGCGCCGTCCACAGCAGCGCCGCACGCTGTTCGCCCTGCACCTCGGCGGCCTGGTGCAACAGGCCCAGCACGGCAGGCGGCGTGGCGCCGCCGAAAAAGGCATCGGCGCTCTCGCCGGTCATCAGGTTCATGGGGCTCTCCCGTTTCGCCGCCGGCTGCAAGCACGCTCGATGCCAGCGCTTACGCGTTGGCTTGGCGACAAAACCGACAGGCCGCGTCGGGGATCTGACCCACTCGCCCGTACCACCCCGCCGTGCAGAAACCCGTGCAAGCCGCTGATTTCAAAGGCCTTTCGCCACCGGCCGGGTCTTGGCACGGGCCGTGCAATGCATCGCTGCAAGCACAACCCGACGGAGCCCCTGGTGATGGAAACGAGCAAGCCGATCTACCTGGACTACGCTGCCACCACGCCGGTGGACCCCCGGGTCGCGCAGGTGATGGTGCCCTTCCTGTTCGAGAACTTCGGCAACCCGGCGTCGCGCAGCCACGCTTACGGCTGGGCCGCCGAGGAGGCGGTCGAGATCGCCCGCGAACATGTCGCCCAGTTGATCGGCGCCGACCCGCGTGAAGTGGTGTGGACCAGCGGCGCCACCGAGAGCAACAACCTCGCCATCAAGGGCGCCGCCCAGTTCCACCAGGGCAAGGGCCGCCACCTGATCACGCTGAAGACCGAGCACAAGGCGGTGCTCGACACCCTGCGAGAGCTGGAGCGCAGCGGCTTCGAGGTGACCTACCTCGACGTGCAGGCCGACGGCCTGGTCAGCCTGGACGCGCTGACTGCCGCGCTGCGGCCCGACACCATCCTGGTGTCGATCATGTACGTCAACAACGAGATCGGCGTGGTGCAGGACATCCCGGCGATCGGCGCGCTGCTGCGCCAGCGCGGCATCCTGTTCCATGTCGATGCAGCGCAGGCCACCGGCAAGCTGGCGATCGACCTGTCGACACTGCAAGTCGACCTGATGAGCCTGTCGGCGCACAAGACCTACGGCCCCAAGGGCATCGGCGCGCTGTACGTGCGGCGCAAGCCGCGGGTGCGCATCGAGGCCCAGATCCACGGCGGCGGGCACGAGCGCGGCATGCGCTCGGGCACGCTGGCCACGCACCAGATCGCCGGCATGGGCGAGGCCTACCGGCTGGCGCGAGTGCACATGGCAGCCGACAACGAACGCATCCGCGCGCTGCGCGACCGCCTGCTGGCGGGGCTGCAGGCCATCCCCGAGGTGCGTGTCAACGGCCACCTGGAAGCGCGGGTGCCGCACAACCTGAACATCAGCTTCCAGTTCGTCGAAGGCGAATCGCTGCTGATGGGCATGAAGGGCCTGGCGGTGTCGTCGGGCTCGGCCTGCACCTCGGCCAGCCTGGAGCCGAGTTATGTGCTGCGCGCGCTGGGCCTGAGCGACGAGGTGGCGCACAGCTCGATCCGCTTCTCTGTCGGCCGCTTCACCACCGTGGCCGACATCGACGCGGCGATCGAGATGACCCGCCGCACGGTGGAACGCCTGCGCACCCTGAGCCCCTTGTGGGACATGCATGTCGCCGGCATCGACATCGCCAGCATCCAGTGGGCCGAACATTGACCCACCCCCGAAGCGCCTGCGGCGCTCCCACTCAAGGGGGCGCCGCCAGCGGCCCGGCAAAGCCGGTTCCGCGGCGTCCGCTTGGGGCGTGAGCGCAGTTCACGACCTCTACTGACATTTGGAGATTCACATGGCCTACAGCGACAAAGTCATCGACCACTACGAAAACCCGCGCAACGTCGGCGGATTTGAAGCCAGCGACGACGCCGTGGGCACCGGCATGGTCGGTGCGCCGGCCTGCGGCGACGTGATGAAGCTGCAGATCCGCGTCAACCCCAGCACCGGGGTGATCGAGGACGCGCGCTTCAAGACCTATGGCTGCGGCTCGGCGATTGCCAGCAGTTCACTCGTCACCGAATGGGTCAAGGGCAAGACCCTGGACCAGGCGCTGTCGATCAAGAACACCGCCATCGCCGAGGAACTGGCGCTGCCGCCGGTGAAGATCCACTGCTCGATCCTGGCCGAAGACGCCATCAAGGCCGCGGTGGCCGACTACCGCCAGCGCCAGGTCGGCGGCAACACCGACGGCCAGCTCGAGCAGGCCGCCTGCAGCCCGGGCTGAGCCCGTCGCCCTGCGCCCCAATCCCCGCCGACCCGTCAACGTACCGCACAGGAGCCCCCCCATGTCCGCCTGCCAATCCCAAGCCTCGTCCTGCTCGACCAGCACCGCCACCCCCGGCGCGTCGCCCACGATGGTGCTGCCCGAAGGCGCCGATCCGATCAGGATCAGCGACACCGTGGTCAGCAAGGTCAGCGAGATGCTGGCCGAGGAAGGTGACCCCACGCTGCAACTGCGCATCTTCGTCACCGGAGGCGGCTGCTCGGGCTTCCAGTACGGCTTCGCCTTCGACGACGAGAAGAAGGACGACGACATCCGCGTCGTCAAGGACAGCATCACGGTGGTGGTCGACGCGATGAGCCTGCAGTACCTGATGGGCGCCGAGATCGACTACGAGGACAAGCTCGATGGCGCTCGCTTCGTGATCCGCAATCCCAACGCCGCCAGCACCTGCGGCTGCGGCTCCTCCTTCAACGTCTGAGGCCGGAGCCCGCCATGACCGTCTCCGTGACCCCCAAGGCCGCCGCGCAGATCCGCAAGGCCCTCACCAAGCGCGGCGGCGGCGTCGGCCTGCGCGTGGCCGTCAAGACCAGCGGCTGCTCGGGCTACGCCTACGCACTGGAGTTCGCCGACGTGGCCGCGCCGGACGACCTGGCCTTCGAGAGTGAAGGTGTGCAGTTGCTGGTGGACGCGCGCAGCCTGCCGATGCTCGACGGCACCCAGCTCGACTGGGTGCGCGAGGGCCTGAACGAAGGCTTCAAGTTCTCCAATCCGAACGCCACGGCCAACTGCGGCTGCGGTGAATCTTTCGCCGTCTGACCCCACGGAGCGCCGCCATGGCCTTGATGCAGATCGCCGAACCCGGCCTGACCGCCGCGCCCCATCAGCATCGCCTGGCCGTGGGCATCGACCTTGGCACCACCAACTCGCTGGTCGCCACCGTGCGCAGTGGCCTGCCCACGGTGCTTGACGACGAGCGGGGACAGCCCCTGCTGCCATCGGTAGTGCACTATGGCGAGGACGGCGTGCTCAGCATCGGCGAGGCCGCGCGCGCGCATGCGCTGAGCGATCCGTTGAACACGGTGGCCTCGGCCAAGCGCCTGATCGGCCGCGCGCTCAGCGACGTCAAGCCCGGCACCGTGCCCTACACCCTGGCCCCGCTCAGCGACAGCGCCGTCGGCGTGCGCACCCGTGCCGGCCTGAAGAGCCCGGTGGACATCGCCGCCGAGGTGCTGCGGGTGCTCAAGGACCGCGCCATCGCGTCGCTGGGCGGCGAGTTGGTGGGTGCGGTGATCACCGTGCCGGCCTACTTCGACGACGCCCAGCGCCAGGCCACCAAGGACGCCGCCACCCGCGCCGGGCTCAACGTGCTGCGACTGCTCAACGAGCCGACCGCAGCCGCCGTGGCCTACGGCCTGGAGTCCGCCAACGAAGGCCTCTACGTCGTCTACGACCTGGGTGGCGGCACCTTCGACATCAGCATCCTGCGCCTGACGCGCGGCGTGTTCGAGGTGGTCGCCACGGCGGGCGATGCGATGCTCGGCGGCGACGACTTCGACCATGTGCTGGCCGACTGGTTTGCCGCGGGTTCCGGGGGCTGGCTGCCCACCGACATGGCGGCGCTGCATGCCGCTGCCCGCCGCGCCAAGGAAGCCTTGACCGACCAGGACAGCGTGGCCATGCAGTGCCAGCGCAGCGACGGCGGCAGCCAGAGCCTGCAGATCACCCGCGACCAGTTCGACACGCTGACCCGCCCGCTGATCGAGCGCACGCTGGGTCCGGTCAAGCGCGCGCTGCGCGATGCCAAGCTCAAGCCCGCCGAGGTCGACGGCGTGGTGCTGGTGGGCGGCTCCACCCGCATGCCGGCGGTGCGCGCGGCGGTGGCCCGGCATTTCGGCAAGCCCCCCTTCACCGGCATCGACCCCGACCAGGCGGTGGCACTGGGCGCAGCGATCCAGGCGCACCAACTGGCGGGCAACCACGCGGTGGGCGGTGATGGGCAGGATGCCGGCCTGCTGCTGCTGGACGTCAACCCGCTGTCGCTGGGCATCGAGACCATGGGCGGCCTGGTCGAGAAGATCGTGCCACGCAACAGCACGGTGCCCACGGCGCGTGCGCAGGAGTTCACCACCTTCAAGGACGGCCAGACCGCGATGATGCTGCACGTGGTGCAGGGCGAGCGCGACCTGGTCGCCGATTGCCGGTCACTGGCGCGCTTCACGCTGCGTGGCATCCCGCCGATGGTGGCGGGCGCAGCACGCATCCGCGTCACCTTCCAGATCGACGCCGACGGGCTGCTCGGCGTCAGCGCGGTCGAACAGGTCTCCGGCGCGACGGCGCATGTCGAGGTCAAGCCCAGCTACGGCCTGGCCACCGAGCAGGTGGCCCACATGCTGGCCGACGCGCTGGGCAGCGCCGAGGCCGATGCCGCCGCGCGCATGTTGCGCGAGGCCGAGGTCGACGCCCGGCGCTTGCACGATGCCACCGTGGCAGCGCTGCAAGAAGACGGCGCCACGCTGCTGAACAGCCCAGAGCAGTTCCAGATCCTCAAGGGCCTGCAGAACGTGGCCGACGTGCTGGCGCTGTGTGCCGAGGACGAAGGCGCCACGCCCGCCGAGCAGACAGCGCTGCGCGACGCGCTGCGGCGCAGCACCGACGAGTTGAACCGCATCACCACGCCGTTTGCTGGCCGCCGCATGGACGCCAAGGTGCGCCAGGCGCTGTCGGGCCGCACGGTGGAGCAGATGGCGGCATGACGGCCCCACCCCTCTCCCGAGCAGGATCCGCATGAGCACGCTCCCCGACAGCCCTTCACCCAGCACCGATAACCCGCCCAAGGCCGCCAAGCCGACCACGCGGGTGACCGTGCTGCCGCATCCGGACCTGTGTCCGGCAGGACTGCAGTTCGACGCGCGCCAGGGCCGCAAGCTGGTCGACGAGTTGCTCGGACAGGGCATCGCCCTCGAGCACGCCTGCGAGAAGGTCTGTGCCTGTTCCACCTGCCACGTGTACTTGCGCGAAGGTGGCGATGGCGTGACACCGGCCGACGACGAAGAGGAAGACCAGCTCGACAAGGCCTGGGGGCTGGACGCGCAATCGCGCCTGTCGTGCTGCGTGCGGGTCAAGGGCCTGTCGCTGGTGGTCGAGCTGCCGCGCTACACCAAGAACCACGCGCGCGAGCACTGATCTGGGCCGCGTCCGGGCGGCCAGCGGCCGTGCGGCGACAATCAGGGTGAACCCTTGGCCGCACCGCACTGCAAGGGCGGTGCGTCCGGGCTGCCTTTTCACCCGATCCCAGAAGCCATTTCATGCGGCAACTCTCGGCCACTGGCCAACAGGCCATCCAGAAGATCGCGCAACGCCAAGGCTTCAGTGTCGATAGCACGCTCGGCATGCTGGACGCCGTGATCAACGGCAACGGCAGCCTGGCGCAGTTCAACCACCCCGATTTCTCCGGCTCGCGCCAGTGGATGCGTGGCGGCATGACCATGGTCTCCGAGGTGTTCAACAACTACCTGAGTGGCCGGGTCGACGGGCTGTGCTCGGCGCTGCCCAACCTGGTGGCCAACCCGCCCGACCGGGTGCGCAGCGGCAGTTTCCAGTCGCAAAGCCAGGGCGGCGGCGGTTGCGGCCAGCAGCAGACCAGCCACAACGGGCAATACACCGGCCAGAACGCGGCGCAGGGTGGTAGCGCGCTGCAGGGCGGCAACGGCTTCGGCCCGGTCAATCTGTTCGTGCCGCCGGCATCCGGCACCACCGGCGACTGGTGGCCAGCCGATCCGTGCTGGCCCAACAGCAGTGGCTCGCAAGACGGCGTGCGCTACGCCCACTTCTCACAAGCGCGGCAGCGGGTGATCGACATCGGCGGCACCGTCACCGTGTACGACACGCTGGACCACCAGATCGGCGGCTTCTCGCAGCAACAATCGGTGGGCGGCACGCTCAGCTTCAACAGCCAGTACCGGCTGATGGACGTGGCCAACCTGCCGGTGATCTCATCCAACGGCCGCCCGCCGATGGCCACCGCCGCGCCGGCCAACCAGCCGCCACACAACGCTCCGGCACCCCCGCCGTCGCCCGCCTTTGCACCCGCGCCCACCGGCCAGGGTGGCCGCGAGCAGGACATCTGCGGCAGCATCGAACGGCTGGCCGACCTGCGCGCCAAGGGGTTCTTGAGCGACGACGAGTTCTCGGCCAAGAAGGCCAAGTTGCTGAGTCGGCTGTGATCGTGCTGCCTGGCGGGGTCATGGCTGCGCCGCGGCGGCGGGACCGGCTCGGCGTCGGGCGGCCACGATGAGACTGAAGGCAGGCTGCGACCTGGTGCTGGAGGGGACCGAGCGTTGCCCCTGCGTGACCCTGCTGCGCCCACGCTCTGGCGATGCGCAGTGGGTGTGCAACGAGCGATACCGCTTCGATCCGCCGTTGCACCCGACCGAGTACGTCGACAGCTTCGGCAACCTGTGCCAGCGTTTCGTGGCGCCACCGGGCCGGCTGCGGCTGCGGGCCGACGCCACCGTCGAGACCGATGACCACATCGCCGTCGACTGGCACGCAACGGCCACCCCGGTCCAGGCCTTGCCCGACACCGCGCTGCAGTTCTTGCTGCAAAGCCGCTACTGCCCGGCCGACTACATGGCCGCGCGGGCCGCGCAGATCACCGCCGGCTGCGAGCCGGGCTACGCCCAGGTCGAGGCCATCCGCGCCTGGGTGTATGAGCGCATCGCCTACCGCTACGGCGTCAGCGACGAGTACACCAGCGCACTCGACACCCTGGCCGACGGCGCCGGCGTGTGCCGCGACTTTGCCCATGTCGGCATCGCGCTGTGCCGCAGCCTGGGCATCCCCGCGCGCATGGTGGTCGGTTACCTGCACCAGCTCGTGCCGATGGACCTGCACGCCTGGTTCGAGGCCT
>JAURWR010000006.1 GCA_030654805.1 Burkholderiaceae bacterium | reverse complement strand
TTGTTGATCACGAAGCCCGCAGCCAACTCCTTGGCATGCGCCGAGGTCGCCCCCAGGCCCGTCGCCAGCGCCACCGCTCCACCCAGACCGCCCTGCAGCACGCTGCGACGATCAACACCACTCTTGTCGGTTTCCATCTCGATTGCTCCTTTGAAAAATTTTTGGGAAATACAAAGTCTCGACTGGTCGGATGTGCAGAAATTGCGCACCATTCGCGATCTGTACCCGGTGACCTAGGTCCTTCTCGCCGTGAATGAGTTCCCGAACCTAGTGATTGCCCCTATGCGCAAGCCGGACGGACCTGCACTTCTCTGACTACGCGGAGCCGGCGTTCCTGGATGCAGGCTCCCGGCGAGAAGCGCGATCGCTGTCCGGGTGCAGAGGCCGATTTCCGGACTGCTCCGTCCGCAGGCGGGTCGCCCGCGTCCGCACCATCGGGGTCTGCCTCCGTAGCCTCGCCGGCATGGACGATCGGCGTTCGCTTGGAATGGTCGGCACAAGCTTTGCTGCCTTGATGAAGCTGCGGCAGTTTGAGTTGCCCGCCACGATTCCTGAGCACCCACAATATTGAATTGAATCCCGCCGTGATGCCGGCGTAGACACTGAGCACCTACAACGTTGCATCTCTGCATGACGCCGGCGGACAGGCGCAGGGCAAGATTTTTCCGCCCGCGCTGGTCTGTCATCAACAATTCACTGGAGACAAGACGAATGAAGATCTATGACTGGGCCGCTGCGCCCAACCCGAAACGACTGCGAATGTTCCTCGTCGAGAAGGGCATCACGAACATCGAGATCGTCCAGGTCTCGGGCGAGAACCTCCGCCTGAAGCCCGAGTACGTTGCGAAGTACCCGCAAGCGATGGTGCCGATGCTCGAACTCGACGACGGACGCCAGATCGGCGAATCGATCGCGATCTGCCGCTACTTCGAAGAGCTCTACCCCAATCCGCCGCTGCTGGGCCGCGACCCCTACGAGCGCGCCATCGTCGACATGTGGGAGCGCCGCGCCTTCGACGAAGGCATGATGGCCGCCGGTGAGGTGTTCCGCAACACCGCCGATGCGTTCAAGGACCGGGGTCTGCCGGGCTTCGCCACGGCCGTGCCGCAACTGCCCGAACTGGTGCAGCGTGGGCGTGATCGCCTGGACCAGTTCTTCAAGAAGTTCGACGAGCAACTCGGCAAGACCCGCTTCATCGCCTGCGACCAGTTCACGCTGGCCGACTGCACGCTGTACTGCAGCATCGAGTTCGCGGGCTGGTCCGACATCGGTATCCCGGCCGATTGCAAGAACCTGCAGCGTTGGTGGAAGGAAGTCAGCGACCGCCCGAGCGCGAAGGCCTGATGCCCGCCGCGCCCTGACTGCAGGGTGTCTCCCGAACGGGCCCCACGAGGGCCCGTTTCCGTTTCTGGTGCGTGCTTCAAGCCCCGGTCATTCGTACGTCAAACAACGTATTCGTGGGGCTGCTGCAGCTTCCCAGAATCGGTGGATCCATATTGACCTCGCGAGGCCAGGCACCATGATCCACGGCGATATTTCGAGCAGCAAGGACACCGTCGGAGTCGCGGTCGTCAACTACAAGATGCCGCGGCTGCACACGAAGGCCGAGGTGCTGGTGAACTGCCGGCAGATCGCCGACATGGTGGTCGGCATGAAGGCCGGGCTGCCGGGCCTGGATCTGGTGATCTTTCCCGAATACAGCACCCACGGGATCATGTACGACAGTGGCGAGATGTACGAGAACGCCACCACCGTTCCAGGCGCCGAGACCGAGATCTTTGCTGCGGCATGTCGCAAGGCGAAGGTCTGGGGCGTGTTCTCGCTGACCGGTGAGCGCCATGAGGAGCACCCGAACAAGGCCCCCTACAACACGCTGATCCTGATGAACGATCAGGGTGAGATCGTCCAGAAGTACCGCAAGATCATGCCGTGGGTGCCGATCGAAGGCTGGTACCCGGGTGACTGTACGTACGTCAGCGACGGCCCGAAGGGCCTCAAGGTTAGCCTGATCATCTGCGACGACGGCAACTATCCCGAGATCTGGCGCGACTGCGCGATGAAAGGGGCTGAGCTCATCGTGCGCTGCCAGGGCTACATGTACCCGGCGAAGGAGCAGCAGATCCTCATCAGCAAGGCGATGGCCTTTGCCAACAACGTCTATGTGGCGGTGTCGAACGCGGCAGGTTTCGACGGCGTGTACTCGTACTTCGGCCATTCGGCGCTGGTCGGCTTCGATGGCCGCACGCTCGGCGAATGCGGTGAGGAGGAGATGGGCGTGCAGTACGCCGCGCTGTCGAAGAGCCTGATCCGCGACTTCCGCCGCAACGGGCAGAGCGAGAACCATCTCTTCAAGCTGCTGCACCGCGGTTACACCGGCGTGATCAATTCGCGTGACGGCGACAAGGGTGTGGCGGCCTGCCCCTACAGCTTCTATGCCAAGTGGATCGCCGATCCCGACGCGGCGCGAGCGCAGGTCGAGTCGTTCACCCGCACGACGGTCGGCACCGACGAGTGTCCGATCGAGGGCCTGCCCAACCAGTCGACCGCCGGCATCCACCGCTGATCGGCGAGCGCCTGCGACCGTCGCCGGCATGCGCCGCTGCCGATGAAGCCCGAGCCGTGGTACCAGCCCACGGGCGATGAATGCGCGCTGTTCGAAGCCGCCTACGCGCGCCGCCTGCCGATCCTGCTGAAGGGCCCGACCGGTTGCGGCAAGACGCGCTTCGTCGAGCACATGGCGCGGCGCCTCGGGCGCCCGCTGGTCACGGTGGCCTGCCACGACGACCTGAGCGCGAGCGACCTGACCGGCCGCTGGCTGCTCGATGCGCAGGGCACGCGCTGGCAGGACGGGCCACTGACGACGGCGGTGCGCAGCGGTGCCCTCTGCTACCTCGACGAACTGGTCGAGGCCCGTTCGGACACCACCGTCGTCATCCATCCGCTGGCCGACAGCCGCCGCGTGCTGCCGCTCGACAAGTGCAACGAACTGGTGGAGGCGCATGCGGATTTCTCGCTGGTCGTTTCCTACAACCCCGGCTACGCGGCGCGTCACAAGGCGCTGAAGCCGTCGACGCTGCAGCGCTTCTGTGGCATCGAATTCGCCACGCCACCGGCGGACATCGAGGCGCGGATCGTCGCCCATGAAAGCGGTGTCGATGCGGTGCTGGCGAACCGGCTGGTCGCGCTCGGTGCGCGCACGCGGCGCCTGCAGGGCCACGGGCTGGAGGAGGGCGCATCGACCCGCATGCTGGTGCACGCGGCCCTGCTGATGCAGCAGGGTGTATCGGCGCAGGCGGCTTGCCGCATGGCGCTGGTGACACCGCTGACCGACGACCCCGACGTGGCGCAGGCGCTGCGGGCGGCGATCGATGCGTCGTTTTGAGCCGCTCCCCTTCGCGACGACCGCGCCGCCCGAACGGACCGACTCCGACGCGGTGCCGCCGGGCGATGACGGGCGGTTGCGCACCCGACTGGCGGCCACTTCGCGGCTGCTGTGGGCGGTGGCACCGCCGCTGCGGTTGACCGAGGCCGAATCCGACACCGTGCGGCTGTCGCACCACGGCCTGCAGCTGCCGCTGTCCTTCGACAGCGTCCCCGGCCGCACCGCTCGCGATGCGCATCAGGCGGCCGTGGCCCATGCCGGCGCGCACCTGGTGCACTCTGAGCAGCGCTTCGATCCGCAGGGCCTGAAGCCGATCACGATGGCACTGATCGGCCTGCTCGAAGACGCGCGCATCGAATGGCTGGCCTGTCGCGAACTGCCCGGGCTGCGCCGGCTGTGGGAGCCGTTCCACGCGCCCGAGCCCGACGAGGGCAGCGACTTCGAGGCGCTGATGCGGCGGCTGGCGCGCGCGCTGCTGCAGCCCGATCTGCCGGACCCGCATCCGTGGATCGCCAAGGGCCGGTGGCTGTTCTTCGGCGCCGGGATGCCGGGTGCCGCGATCGGTGCCGTGCCGGCCGATGTCGACGGTGCCGGCCAGACCGGGCTGATCGGCGATCCGACCACGCTGCGCCGCGTCGCCTCGCTGCTGGGCAACGACATCGGCCAGATGCGCCTGGCGTTCAACCCGAAGACGTATCGGGTGCAGCCGGTCTATCGCGACGACCACCAGTGGCTGTGGCAGCCGTCGGGGGCGGCCAATGGCGCAGAGTCCACCGCGCTCGACGTGTCCGCGCTGGCGCCCGATGACCGGTCCGCAGATGCGACGTCGACCGCTCCGGGTAGTTCGCATCGCCGCGACCCTGCGGCGCCAGCGGCCACCGAAGCGCAGCGGATGGATCGACCTGCAGCGCCACCCGATGCGCGGCTCGACACGGCGGCGCCGGCGGACGCCGACGCTCCACCCGCTGCCGCCGACGTGAAGGTTCACCGCTATCCGGAATGGGACCGGCTGATCGGCCGATCGCGTGCGCAGTGGTGCAGCGTGCTCGACCGCGCCGCCGACGGCGACCTCGGTGGGCATGACGCGATCCCGGCCGGCGACATCGCGCCGCAGGCGGCCGAGGCCCTGCGACGGCGGGCGCTGGCGCTGCGACCCTGGGGGCCGCAATGGGGGGCACCGGCGACGCAGCACCTGCCGCGACAGGCCGAAGGCGACGGCTTCGACCTCGATGCGCTGGTCGACGCGCGCATCGCACAGCGCATCGGCCGGCGTCCGGACGAGCGTGTCTACCAGGGCCGCGAGCGCCGCCGTTGCGATGCCGTCACGCTGTGCCTGCTCGACCTGTCGGCATCGACCGCGCTGCCCGGTGCCGACACCACCGACAGCCAGCTCGACCAGGCCCGCATCGCCGCCGTGGCCGAAGCGCTGGCCGATGGATCGCCCGCGCTCGGCGACCGCTCCACCTGCGCGGTGCATGGCTTTCGCTCGGACGGCCGCCACCGGGTGCACTACCTGCGCATCAAGGACTTCGACGAGCCGGTCGATGCGCAGGTGCTCGACCGCCTGCTGCGGCTGCGCAGCGGTGGCTCGACCCGGCTCGGCGGTGCGCTGCGCCATGCGACCGCGCTGCTGCTGGCTCGCGCAACGCCGCGGATGAACCTGCTGTTGATCAGCGATGGCGCGGCGCACGACATCGATGTCCACGACCCGCGTTACCTGAGCGAGGACGCCCGGCGGGCGGTGCGCGAGGCGCGCTGGCACGGCGTGGCGGTGCGCTGTCTGGCGCTGGATGTCGCTCATGAGGCCGGCGTGCGCTGGGTGTTCGGTCGCGACGGGTACCGCTTCTTGCAGCCGGCGCCACTTTGAAGCCCAGGCGGCGCTCCCGACGGTCTGCTTCCGGGCAGGAAGTCGAGCAGTTCTTTCCGGCCAAGAGCTGTCGGACTGGATGTTTGGTCGTATGGCAGTTCAAGACTGTCTTCAGCCGATCGGATTTGGCTTGCGAATGTCGGTGATCGCCGAAACTGGCCGCTCAGGTGTCGATCAGGCGGCGGGCCGCTCTACCTTTGAACTTGACGTTCAATACAGCCTGACCTGACCGCGGCTCGACTTGCCGACCTTCGACCTCCGACCGGCCGCTTTCAACAGTGGCGAACTGGCACTGCCGACCCAGTGCGGGCACTGCACTACTTCAAGAGCAGCCGCCGCCAGTCACCCTGGGAGGCATCCCCTAACGGGTGCATCGAGGAGACGGCTTCCTCGATGGCCCGCCACATCAGGACTGGATTCGAATACATCGGAAAGTGCCCGCAGTTGGGAATCTCAGCCAAGCGAACACCGTGCGCGCCAAGCGTGGGGAGGTAGGACAGCGACGAGTTCTGCTGCCCATACATGAACATGCGCGGCATCGGCAGGGCCAAGAACTTGTCCATCAACGCGCCGTTGTCCGACAGGTCCACCATCGAGCGGAAGATGCCTGCCACCCCTCCGGCCTTGACCGTGTGCCGCAGGCTTGCCGCATACAGCGCGCTGGCGAAGGCGGGGGCGTGTCGGGTGCGCTCGATAAAGTCGTCGAAGAAGCCCTCGACGCTGTCACTCGGGTAGTCCACGATCTGCCTGCTGAGGAAGCAGTCCTCTGGCGCGACATTCCCCTCGATGTCGACGAAGCTCAAGACCCGGCCCGTATGCGCATGAGTCAGCATCAGTGCCGTCAGTCCGCCCATCGAGTGGCCGACGAGATGAAACCGTTCGATGCCGTGGGCTTGCAACATGGCTTCGGCGGTCGCCACGAGGAAGGGAATGGAGACTTTCGACAGATCACCACAGTCCGACTCGCCGCAGCCCGGCGCATCCCAGGCCAGGAACGGACGACCGTCGAAGGCCGGGTGATGCACGATGTCGGCATAGTCATCCTTGGTCGAACCGAACCCGTGAAGGAAGACTATCGGCTCCAGTGGGCCCTTGCGGCCGATCGTCGCCACGTCGACCGTCACCCCGTCGACCTGAAGCCGCACGATGCTGCGGCGGAACCCACGCTCAGGCGTCATGGCGTGGCGATCGGACAGGCGCTTGTCGAGTCGGCGAATCGTTGAATCGCCGTGCAGGCCTTGTCGAGTGATTCCTCGTCCAGCGCGTAGGCGATGCGCAAATACGGCCCCAGCCCGAAGGCACTGCCGGGCATGACGGCGACGCCGGTCTCGTCCAGCAGGGCCAGCGCCACATCCTCGTCTGAGGTGAGCAGGCGGCCCGCGGCGCTTCGACGACCGATCAGCCCCTCGCAGGACGCGAAGGCGTAGAACGCGCCCGCCGGTTTCGCACAACGCAGACCACGGACGCGATTCAAGCGGGTGACAACAGCATCGCGTCGGCGCTCGAAGACGGCGCGGGTGTCCCGCACGAAGTCCTTTGGCCCGGTCAGCGCGGCCAGCGCTGCGTGTTGCGAGATCGAGCAGGCACCCGAGGTCTGTTGGCCTTGCAGCTTCTCCATGGCCTCCAGCAACCAGGCCGGTCCGGTCGCGAAGCCGATCCGCCAGCCGGTCATGGCATAGGCCTTGGAGACGCCGTTCATCGTCAAGGTGCGCTCGCGCATGCGGGGCGCCGCCTGCGCCATGGTGGCGAAGTGCGCGCCGTCGAAGATCAGGTGTTCGTAGATGTCGTCGCTGAGCACCAGCACATTGGGATGGCTCAGCAGCACCTCGGCCAAGGCCCGCAGCTCATCCGCGCTGTACACGGCGCCGGTCGGGTTGGAAGGCGAGTTGAGGATCAGCCAGCGTGTGCGCGGCGTGATCGCATCGGACAGGGCCTGCGGCGTCAGCTTGAAGCCTTGGGCTTCGCTGCAGGCCACGACGACAGCCTTGGCGCCGCACAACTGCACCATCTCCGGGTAGCTGACCCAGTGCGGCGCCGGGACGATGACCTCGTCACCGGCGTTCAGCGTGGCGGCCAGTGCGTTGTAGATCACCTGCTTGCCGCCGCTGCACACCAAGGTCTCTTGCCAGCGCGTGTCGATGCCGTTCTCATCGCGAAACTTCGCCGCAATGGCTTCGCGCAAGGCACGAAGGCCGGCCACTTGGGTGTACCGCGTATGGCCGGCGTTGATGGCGGCTATGGCCGCTTGGCGCACATGGGCTGGCGTGTCGAAATCCGGCTCGCCGGCATTCAGCGAGATCACGGGTGCGCCGGACGCCTTACGTTCGGCCACGCGGTCGATCATGCGGTACGTTGCCGACGGCTGCGCGGCCGCCAGGTTGACGTTCAAGCGCTGCGTCGTTTCGCTCATGCTCGCGTCCGCCAAGCCGACAGCCCGAGCAGATCCACGGTCGACTCGCCGCGGGCCAGTCGCGCCATGAAGTCGGCTTCCTTCTGCGCCCTGGCTTCACCGGCGGCCAGGACGCCGCCGATCCGGGCGCTGGGAATGACGACCACGCCGTCGTCGTCTGCGACGACCCAATCGCCGGCTGCGATCGGCACCCCGGCCATCAAGATCGGCTGGCCCACCGAAGGCGCGCTCGCCTTGATCGTGCCGCGCACGGAAATGCCGCGCGAGAAGACCGGGAAGCGCCGACGCGTCATCGCTGCGACGTCACGCACGCCGCCGTCAATGACCAGGCCAACGATGCCCGCAGCCTCGGCCGCAACGGTCAGCACCTCGCCCCAGTAACCCGCCACAAAATCGTCGGCCGTTACCACAAGCACGCTGCCCCGCGGTGCCCGCTCGACCGCAAGGTGGATGGCGAGGTTGTCTCCCGGCGAACAGCGCACCGGGTAGGCCGGGGCTGCGACGGCCGCGCCCACCCACACCGCGCGGATGGCCGGGTCCACGGCGCACGGCAGGCCGGAAGCCTCGTACAGGGTCGATGTGCCGAGGGCGAGAGCACGGGCGCTCTGGTCTGCGTGGCTTACTGCAGTACCTTCGTGCCGCGCACTTCGGTATTCGTCCTTCGGACGGCCGGGCGGGCTCATGCGCTCCTCGTCTGCAGCCGGTAGTAGCCAAGCTGAGCGCGGGCCTCGCCAAGCGTCTGCCCTTGCGCGATCAACTCGCGGATACGCGACTCAGCGGCCTCGATGCGGTGCGCCACCTCGGCTACCTCGGCCGCCCGTGCACGCGGTACGACGACAACGCCGTTGGCGTCGGCCACCACGATGTCCCGGGACACCACGCGTGCGATGCCGATTGCCACCGGCTGATTCACGGCAAGCACCTCCACACGGTCCTTGCCCGTGCGCATGAAACGGCCGCGTGTGAACAGCGGATAGCCGTCGCCCAGCGCCTTGGCGACATCGCGGCAGACGCCGTCGATCACAGTAGCGGCAATGCCACGCAGGCCAGCGTACTGAGTCATGATGTCGCCCCAGACGGTGCAGTCCGTGCGGCCGTCGTTGTCGATGACGATTACGTCACCCTCGGCCACGTCGTCGATGAAGTCACCGACCGTGCCGGCGGGCTGGCCGCAGCTCACGTACTTGACAGTGAAAGCCGGGCCGACAACCGTTGCGCGGTAGTCGGCCAGCGGCATGATGCCCAGGCACTGGCCCGGGATGCCGAGCTTGTCCAGGGCGTCAGAGACGCCAGGCGTGTCCAGGCCCTTGAACAGGGACACGAGTTCACTGTCCTCCGGGTTCTGTTGAGGGTTTTTCTGCGTGTTCATCGAGCGCTGTCCACCTTGATGGCCTCGAATTCCTTGTCGTGCATCACGTCCTCTACGGATCGGCCGGCCCGCACCGCTTGCACCATGCCGTCCTGGCGGCGCGCGATGCGCTCGGCAAGGTCGAGCACGGCCCCGACGCGGTCCTGCGCAACGAAAACCGTGCCACAACGGTCGGCGATCAGATAGTCGCCCTCGTTCACCGTTACGCCGGCGACCTGGATCGGAATGCCCGCTGCGCGCTGCACAACACGGTTGCGCGCGCTGACCATCGTCGCCCCGCGGCCATAGACGGGGTAGCCGATCTCTTCATTGGCTTCGATGTCCCGGCTGTAGCCGTCGATGACGGTGCCGCGCACGCCCTTGACCTTGGCCGCGTTGGCA
This sequence comes from Burkholderiaceae bacterium, assembly GCA_030654805.1. Lineage (GTDB taxonomy): Bacteria > Pseudomonadota > Gammaproteobacteria > Burkholderiales > Burkholderiaceae_C > PBB1. The sequence continues at coordinate 9,799 of JAURWR010000006.1, read as the reverse complement.
AGGATGTCGCCCCAGCAGGACACGCCTTCGATGCCGCCGGCGATGACCAGCACCCGGTCATCGGTGTTAATCGAAGCGATCACCGGGGAGATAAGGTGCACTGTCGGCGCGCTGCTTGACTTCGGGCCGAGCTGCACGGTGCTTGCGCGGCCGACGATGCGTGGGCAGTGCCACATTGGGCACAGCCCGACCGTGGCACCGGGCAAGGCCAGGAAGTCGAGTGCGTCGGACACCGTGGTGGTGTCCAGGCGCGCGAGGCGATCAAGGAACGAAATGGTCATGGCGAGTGGCCGATGCAGGCAAGGCACCCACTGTCGCCGTGGCCGAACATTCTGTAAATTCCGATTCCGGGAAGGTTTTGATACGCCAAACCTATGGAATTGAGATGATCAACTTTCGTCTGATGCGGCACCTCTGGCTGTTCCTGGCGGTGGCCGAAGAGCAGCATTTCGGTCGGGCCGCCAAGCGACTGGGCATGTCCCAGCCGCCGCTGACCGAGCAGATCCAGGTGCTGGAGCAGGCACTCAAGGCCAAGCTCTTTGTCCGCTCACGACGCGGTGCACAGCTGACACCGGTCGGACACGCCATCTTGCCGGCGGTGCGCAAGTTCGTGCTGCAGATGGAGCATTTGGAACTGGCCGTTCGGGAGGCCACCACCGGGCACACCGGCATATTGACGATCGGCGCCATCGCCTCGGCCATGGTCGAGGTGTTGCCGCCCTTCCTCGAGAGGCTGCGGAAGGCGCATCCGCAGCTCACCGTCTCGGTCAAGGAGATCGACAGCGTGGATGCCTTGCCAGCGCTGCTTGCCGGCGACGTGGACCTGGCCTTTGCGCGGCTGCAGGGTGATCTCGGCGCCGACGTGACGACGCTGACGCTGGCGCAGGACCGATTGGCGGTTGCTCTGCCGGCAGGCCATCGGCTGGCCGAGCGGTCGCGGATCCGCCTGGGTGAGCTGGCCGAGGAGCCGTTCGTGATGTTCGCCCGGCACGTGAGTCCGGTTTACTTCGACAGCATCATCGCCGTGTGCCAGGGGGCGGGCTTCTCGCCACGCATCCTGCACGAGGTTCGCAGCGTGGCAACCCAGGTCGCCTTTGTCGGCTGTGGGCAAGGGATTGCATTGGTACCAGCCGCCTTGAAACGGGTGGCGCCGGACGGCGTGGTGTTCAAGGTGCTGACCCGTTCGGTTGACGTCGTAACGACGGCCGCTGCGTGGTCGGCGTCGGCGACGAATCCGGCCGTTGCTCTTGCCGTGGAAACACTCCGCGAACGCACAAAGGCAGCGCGATAGAACCGCCGTGAAGGATGCACGTCGCGGCCAAACGTCGCCTTTCCGCGCCGGGGCGCTATGTCAGCTCTTGGCCGGCTGCGTGAGTACTCAGTTGCACCAGTAAGCTGCCCTTCGGCGCCGACTACCGATCCTCAGCTTGATCGGAATGGGCTCGAGGCTCGAGCGAGCGGACAAGAGCCGGACGCGCGCCATCGGAGCGCGCGAAACGGCGCTATCGGCCGCAGGCCACCCGGCTCGAGGCGCGGGGGCGTGCGGATGGCCCGGAAGGGCCGGGATCAAGGCTATGGCACCGGCGCGGTCGAGGCGTCGATCGACAACAGGAAGCGCACGATCTTGTCGCGGTCGGCGGGGTTGCTAAGAACGTCCACGCCGCTGGTGCCGGCGCTGCGGTGGGTGACGTTGTTGAGCACATCGGCCAGTGAGCCGGCCGCGCCGTTGTGCAGGAAGCTCTGCGGGAAGGCGTGGATCGACAGCAGCGATGGCGGCACGAAGCCGCTTGCTCCCAGTGGCGGGCTGCCATTGGCGCGCACCTCATTGAAGAAGGCGGCGTTGAAGGTGCCGACCTGGCGCAGCTCGCCCACCACTTGACCGCCATTGATCGGGATCGCGCCGCTCGGCGGCGGCGCATAGCGTACGCGGCCCGATGTCCACTGCGGCCCGCCATGGCATTGCTGGCAGTTGGCTGCGGCAAACAGCGCCCGCCCAGCGATGGTGTCGGGTTCGGTGGCCGAGACGGGAGAGACCGGCGCGCGGATGCCGAACTGCACATAGGCCTTGATGGCGTCCCAGGCGCCGACGCCACGCACCTTGAGCTGGTTGCGGCCGGCGCTGGCCTCGGGCGTCAGATTGACCACCGCAGGGTCGGGCGTGATGCCGTCGGCGCCGACGATCAAGCCGAGGCCACCCGAGACGGCGCGGATATTGAGCTCGAAGTCTTCCTGCTCGTCGCGCTCGGCGGACCAGTTCAGCATGCGCATGCGGCTGCGGTCTGCCACGCCCTGATCGAAGTCGGTGTGCTGCGGCAGCGTGCGCTTGGGCCCCGAGCCGAAGATCCACACCACGTTGTCACTCAGCCCGGCCGGCGTGTGGCAGGCGGCGCAGGAGCCCCAACCCTTGTTCGACAGGCGGCCGGTGATCGGCGTCGTCGACCCCGGCGGTGGGTCGAATTCGCCGATCGAGCTGTTGTACAGCGCCTTGCCGATGTGGATCTTGTCGGCCAACGTGCCCGGCGTCGGCAGGCGCGACGAAGGCAGCGTCATCAGCACCTGCTCGGGCACGCTGCCGAGATCGATCACCGAGACGCTGCGCGAGATGTGGTTGAGCGCGTAGGCGCGCGTGTCGGCGGCGTTGATCACGATGCCGCGCGGGTTCTTGCCGACCTTGATCTGCAGCACACGCGTCGGATCCAGCGGGTCGCTCTGCACGGCCGCGGCGCCTGTCGCGGGATCGACCACGACCTTGACCAGGTGGTCACTGGCGGCGCTGACGACAAAGCCGTCGTTGGCCCGGGTCTTGAAGGCCATCGCCCAAGGCTGGGTGACGAAGAGGCGATCGGGGTTGCTCTGGGCGGCCACAGCGCGGTGCAGATTGATGGTGCGGCCAGCGTCCAGATTCGTACTTCGGTTGATCACCGCAAGCAGGCTGTGGGTGTTGACGTCGAAACGTACCGGGCCATTCGGCGATGCGCCCGTGTTGGGCAGGTAGGCGAAGCCACCTTTGATTGCCACATGGGCCAACTGATTGGGGTAGGCGCCAGTGACAAAGCTGAAGTTCCCCGGAATGGACGGGTCGCCCGGCGCGACGCGCGCCAGCGCGTCACCCAGGGACTTGAAGCCGGTGTCGGCGATCGGGTTGACCACCACCTGACCGACCACGCTGTCGCTGCCGGTGGAAACCAGTGTCACGTGCCCGGCCTTGGCGTCGTCGGCGCCATCCACTTTGCCGGCCAGGGTCAGTGCCAGGAACTGAGTGATGTAAAGGGTCTCGTCGCTGTCCGAGGCATCTCCGTTGTTGCTGACAGCCAGGCCGCGCGGCTCGGGGCCGACACCAGAAATCGTCTTCGCCACCGCGTCGGTCGCGGTGTCGATGACTGAGATCGAGTTCGAGCGGGAGTTGGCGACGTAGAGCTTCTTGCCGTTGGGCGTGAGCACCAGCGCCGCAGGTTCCTTGCCCACGCTCAGGTGCACCGGCCGGCTGATGGCGCCGTTGGCCAGGTTGGTGCGCATCACCGTGACCGTGCCACTGAGCTGATTGGCGACGTAGACCTTGCTACCGTCGGGCATGAAAGCGACGCTGCTGGGTTCCAGTTGGACCGGCACCTCGGCCAGCTTGCGGTTGCGCTCGTTGCGCAGGTCGAAGAAGGTGATCGAGTTGTTGTCGGTGTTGGCGACGACCAGGAAGGCATCGTCGGCCGTCAGCGCCAGCGGTTGCGACGCGGTCGGGCCGGCAAAGCGCGTGGCCACCGCCGCTATGCTCTCCGGCGTCGGCACCAACAGCGCCAAGACGACGGCGAGCACGCCACCGGCCAGACCGACGTCGGGGAGTGCGGGCTTCATGAGCGCGCTCCTTTGCCAGTGGGGTCGCTGCAGCCACGGCGGGCACGCCAGGCCGCCGCCAGGGCGACCAGCGTCAGCGCAAGGCTGGCCGGTTCAGCAACGGCCTGGGCACCCGTGACCTGCAGATAGCCGCTGCCCAGGCCGCTGCCGGCCAGTGCGACCAAGCTCAGCGAATGCGCGCCCGCCCCAAGCGCGAAGACACCCATGCTCATGCCCGGTGTGGCCAAGCAGGCCATCGGGTCGTCGCCACAGTCGACTCCGCCCACGGGCACCGACGTCGCGCCGACCGCTGCGCCGAAGTCGAAGACCTGGAAGGTGTCGCCGGCTTCGAAGGCGTCGACGACGCTGAGGGTGGCGCCGCCCGCTGCGGCGACAAAGGTCCATGCCGGTGCGTCCAAAAAAACGGTGGGCGTGCCGCTGCTGCCGATGCAGAAGCCGCCCAACGCGTCGTCGGGCGCGCAGCCTGCTGCGGCCCCGGCGCCGTCGAAGCTGAACTGCAAGAAGGTGTCCAGGGGGATGGGCCCGGCATGCGCGGCGCGCGGGATGGCGACTAGCCCCAGCACCAGGGTCATCGCCAGCGCTGGTGCGAAGCTCGGCAAGGCTCGGCCGCAGCTGCGAGCTGCCGCAACAAGGATTCGACACATGGCGAGTGCTCCTCCGATTCGGAGAGTCATTGGACGCCCGGCGATGCGACCTCGCAAGGGGCTGCAGGTGCTACAAGGTAGGGGGATCCTTAACCCTGCTCGGTTACCAGCCGCGCTTCGCGGCAGGCAACTCAGGTCAGTGAATGTCGTTCATGGGTCGGAACTGTGAGTTGGAGACGAAGGGATGCTGTAGCTGGCGCGGCGCGGGCCGTCTGAAGCGGGCTGTACGGCCGTTGAACCTTGCACAGCTGACATTCCCCGACGCTGCGATCGCCAGACCCAAAGACGGCTTGGCGCCGGACAGCGTGAGGTCGCTAGCGGCAGGCCAAGGACAGCAACCGCTGCATTGCCGCTACCGCGGGCCGGAGGTTGAAGTACGGCTTCCGGCCGGCAGCGTGCGTTCGATCTGGAGTGAAGCGGACGTTGCCTCGCACCGACAGGTGCTGGCACTTCATGCGCACGACGTAATGAGGGGAGCGGCCGGCTGGCCCGCGCCTTGCCTACAGAATCCCACATGGCGATCGCCGACCCCTCAGCCGCACAACCCCTCGCGTACCAGCCTCCACTGGGCCCGGCGATCCTGCCGGCGCCCGACCGCGTCCGCGGCGAAGCCGTGCAACGGGTGGTCAAGGTGCGCCGCGATTACAACAGCTGGGTCGCGCGCGAGACGATGGAGGACTACGCGCTGCGCTTCACGCCGCGCAGCTTTCGCAAGTGGTCCGAGTTGCGGGTGGCCAACACGGCGTTCGGTGCCGCCTCGTTCCTGGTGCTCGAAGCGGTCGGCGCGACGCTGCTGGTCGAGTACGGCTTCATCAACGCGTTCTGGGCCATCCTCGCAACCGGGCTGATCATCTTTTTGGCCGGCCTGCCGATCAGCCACTACGCGGCGCGCTACGGTGTCGACATGGATCTGCTGACGCGCGGCGCCGGCTTCGGCTACATCGGCTCCACCGTCACCTCGCTGATCTACGCCAGCTTCACCTTCATCTTCTTCGCGCTCGAGGCGGCCATCATGGCCTACGCGCTCGAGCTGGCGTTCGACATCCCGCCCGCCTGGGGCTACCTGATCTGCGCGCTGGCGGTGATCCCGCTGGTGACGCACGGCGTCACCGTGATCAGCCGGCTTCAGGTGTGGACGCAGCCGCTGTGGCTGGTGCTGATGGTCGTGCCGTACGTCTATGTGTTCCACCGCAACCCGGGTCTGATTCACGACCTGTCGGGCTACGCCGGCGCCGACGGGCAGGGCGGCCAGTTCGATCTGGCGCTGTTCGGCGCGGCGATGACGGTGGGCATCGCGCTGATCACGCAGATGGGCGAGCAGGCCGACTACCTGCGCTTCATGCCGGAGCGCACCGACGCCAACCGCCGCCGCTGGTGGGCCGGCATGCTGCTCGGCGGTCCGGGCTGGGTCGTGCTGGGCGTGTTGAAGATGCTGGGCGGCGCGCTGCTGGCGTACCTGGCGATCAGCCATGCGGTGCCGGTGGCGCGCGCCGTCGATCCGAACCAGATGTACCTGATCGCCTACGAAGGCGTGTTCACGAACCTCGTGCCGTATCCGCTCACCTGGGCCGTTGCAGCCACCGCGCTGCTGGTCGTGGTGTCGCAGCTGAAGATCAACGTGACCAACGCCTACGCCGGTTCGCTGGCCTGGTCCAACTTCTTCGCGCGGCTGACGCACAGCCACCCCGGCCGCGTGGTGTGGATGGTGTTCAACACCGTGATCGCGCTGATGCTGATGGAGCTCAACGTGTTCCAGGCGCTCGGCCAGGTGCTGGGGCTGTACTCGAACATCGCGATCGCCTGGATGATGGCGGTGGTCGCCGACCTGGTCATCAACAAGCCGCTGGGCCTGAGCCCGAAGGGCATCGAGTTCAAGCGCGCACACCTGTACGACATCAACCCGGTCGGCGTCGGCGCGATGGGGCTGGCGTCGGTGCTGTCGATCGTGGCCTACCTCGGGCTTATGGGGCCGATGGCGCAGGCGTTCTCGGCGCTGATCGCGCTGGTCACCGCATTCGTCACGGCGCCGTTGATCGCCTGGTACACAAAGGGCAAGTACTACCTGGCCCGAGCCCCGCTCCCCGTCGATCCAGCCACGCCCGTGGACCCGGCTAAGCCGGTCCACCAGGCGGCGCCCCCCGGGGGCAGGAGCGAAGCGACTGGGGGGCCAACAACCACCTGCACTGTCTGCGAACGCGAGTACGAGGGCGAGGACATGGCTTACTGCCCGGCCTACCTCGGCTCGATCTGCTCGCTGTGCTGTTCGCTCGACGCGCGCTGCAACGACATGTGCAAGCCGCAGGCGAGCTGGTCGGCGCAGTGGCAGTCGGTCGGCCGGGCGCTGCTGCCGTCGCGGCTGTGGGTGCGGCTCGACACCGAGCTCGGCCGCTACCTGCTGCTGATGTCGGCGATTGCGCCGCTGCTCGGGCTGCTGTTCTGGATGATCTACCGCCAGGAGCTGACGATGCTCGACGCGCCCGACGCCAAGCTGTCTGCCGCGCTCGGCATGGGTTTCGTCAAGGCCTACGCCGCTCTGGTGGTGGTCACGGCGATCGTCGGCTGGTGGCTGGTGCTGACCCACAAGAGCCGCGAGGTCGCGCAGGAGGAAAGCAACCGCCAGACGCAGGCGCTGAACGAGCAGACCGAGGTGCTGAGGGAGGAAATCGATTCGCACCGCCGCACCGACGAAGCGCTGCAGCAGGCCAAGCGGCTGGCCGACAGCGCCAACCAGGCGAAGAGCCGCTACATCACCACCATCAGCCACGAGCTGCGCACGCCGCTCAACAGCATCATCGGCTACGCGCAGCTGCTCGATGAGGACGACTCTATTCCCGCGCACCGCAAGCAGGCCGTCAGCGTGATCCGGCGCGGCGGCGACCACCTGCTGTCGCTGATCGAAGGCACGCTCGACATCGCCCGCATCGAGAGCGGCCGCTTCGCGCTCGAGGTCAAGCCGATGCGGCTGCGCGATTGCCTGCAGGAGATGAGCAGCCTGTTCGAGCTGCAGGCCACCGGCAAGGGCATCGAGTTCCAGCATGCGATCGCCGACAACGTGCCGGCCGTCGTGCGCACCGACGAGAAGCGCTTGCGCCAGATCCTGATCAACGTGCTGGGCAACGCGGTGAAGTTCACCTCGCAGGGCCGCGTGATCTTCCGCGTCAGCCACGCGCGGCAGATGGCGCTGTTCGAGATCGAGGACACCGGCCCGGGCATTCCGCCGGACGAGCTCGATCAGATCTTCGAACCTTTCGCACGCGGATCGGCCATTGGGGGCGGTGCCTCGGGCGCGTCGGTCGGCAGCACCGGCCTGGGCCTGACGATCAGCAAGATGCTGACCGACGTGATGGGTGGCGAGATGACGGTCGGCAGCATCGCCGGACCGGTGCCGCGCACCGGCACGGTCTTTCGTATCCGGCTCTTCCTGCCCGAGGTGCGGGCCGAAGCGGCCGGCGAGATCGAGCCGCCGCGCACCCAGCGCGTCGGCTACGCCGGCTCGCGCCGCCGGCTGCTGGTGGTCGACAACGAGGAGGTCGACCGCGAGCTGCTGCGCAACGTGCTGGTGCCGCTGGGCTTCGAGCTGCGGCAGGCCGCCTCCGGTCAGGCGTGCCTGGATCTGCTGCACGACTTCAGCCCCGACGCGATCCTGATGGACCTGGCGATGCCCGGCATCGATGGCTGGGAGACCATCCGCCGCATCCGCGCCGAGCAGCTGAGCGACGCGCCGGTGGCCATCGTTTCGGCCAACGCGTTCGAGAAGGGCGTCGACAACGACGTCGGCATCCCGGCCGAGGATTTCATCCTGAAGCCGGTGCGCAAGTCGGAACTGCTCGACTGGCTGGGCCGGGTGCTGGCACTGCAGTGGATCGATGCGCCGCAGCGTCCGGCGACGCCGGTGGCGCCCGCGGCGCCCGCCTCGCCGATGGTGCTGCCGTCGCCCGAGCGGCTGCGCGGCCTGCAGGAGATGATCGACCTCGGCTACTTCCGGGGCATCGTCAAGCAGCTCGACGAGATTGCCGCCAACGACCCCGGCACCGCGCCGTTCGTCCACCACATGCGTCAGCTCGCGCAGCAGTTCCAGCTCGACGCGATGACCGGCGTGATCCGCAAGGCCCAGGATGTTGCCTGAACCATTGAACCCGCTGAACCGCAGCATCGCCGACGTGGTGCTGATCGTCGACGACGTGCCCGACAACCTGTCGGTGCTGCACGACGCGCTCGACGAGTCGGGCTACACCGTGCTGGTGGCCACCAACGGCGAGGCCGCAATCCAGCGCGCCGCGCAGGCGCTGCCCGACATCGTGCTGCTCGATGCGGTGATGCCCGGCATGGACGGCTTCGAGGTGGCGCGCCGGCTGAAGGCGCGGCCCGACACCGCGCACATCCCGATCATCTTCATGACCGGCCTGACCGACACCGAGCACGTGGTCCGCGCCTTCGAGGCCGGCGGGGTCGACTACGTGACCAAGCCGATCCGCGCCAAGGAGGTGCTGGCCCGCATGGCGGTGCATGTGCAGGGCGCCCGCCAGGCGCGGCAGGCGCGCAACGCGCTCGACGCGTTCGGCCACGCGACGCTGGTGGTGCGCGCCGCCGACGGCAAGGTGGTCTGGAAGACGCCGCTGGCGCGCGATCTGCTGCTGCAGCATTTCGACGGCGGCGAACTCGATGCCGCGGTGCTCGACTGGGTGCGCGACGAGCTGGCGCGCCGCGCGGTCGCCGGCGCGGTGCCCGGCGAACCGCTGCGGCTGGCGCGGCAGAACCGCCGCCTGATCCTGGCGCTGCACGAGCAGACCGGCGAGGACGAATGGCTGATCGTGATGCGCGAAAGCTCCGACCAGGCGGTGATCGACGCGGTGGGCTCGGCCTTCAAGCTGACCACGCGCGAGGCCGAGGTGCTGTACTGGGTCGCCAAGGGCAAGACCAACCGCGATATCGGCGACATCCTGGGCATGAGCCCGGCCACGGTGAAGAAGCATCTGGAACATGTGTTCGAGAAACTGGGGGTCGAGACGCGGACGGCGGCGGCGGGGTTGGCGATGAGCCGGGTGAGGGCGTTGTCGGGTTGATTGATCGCCTCGCGGCGGGCGTGGCTTGTGCGCCTTTAAGCCGGTTCGTGCTGCTTGCTGCACTGCGCCGGGACCCGCCCCGACAGGCGGGGTTTGCCTTGCGATGCAGCCCGCCGGGTTTCGGCCCGGCTGCCGAGTAACTTTCTTCTGCTGGCATGTTTAGACCGGAGAGCTGGGTAACGGGTGTGCGAGGACGTAGTAAACACCTGCGGGTTATTGATTGGTTGAGGAATTGATTGTGTGCAA
>JAURWR010000131.1 GCA_030654805.1 Burkholderiaceae bacterium | reverse complement strand
CTATATCAGCAGTCGATGCCCGCGCCCGTGCCACAGCGCGGCTTGCTGCACCGCCTGGCGCAGCACCCAGGCACCGATGGAGACGATGAAGCCACTGCGCTCGGCCACCGGGATGAACTCCGCCGGCGGCACGTCGCCCAGCTCGGGGTCACGCCAGCGGATCAGCGCCTCGGCACCGACGATCTCGCCGCTTTCGAGATCGACCTGTGGCTGGTAATGCAGACGGAAGCGACCGGCGGCCAGCGCCTGGCGCATCGCCTGGTCGAGCTTCATGCGGGTGCGCAGCGCAACCACCGTCGCGCCGGCTCGCTGGTGATGGAATCGGTAGCCGGCACCGCCGGCCGATTTCAGGTCGGTCATCGCAGCATCGGCGGCCTGAAGGAGTTCGTCGGACGTGCTGCCGTCGCCGGGATACAACGCGATGCCGATGCTGGCAGTCAGCGTCAGGTTCATTCCGTCGATCACGAACGGCGCCTGCAAGGCGCCGGCCAGGCGACGCGCCGCACCCTCGGCGCGCTGCATGTCGGCATGGTGCACCAGCATCACAAATTCATCGGCACCCAGTCGAGCGACCGCATCGACTTGACGCATCGTCGCGGTCAGGCGTCTGGCGACTTCCACCAGGATGCGATCACCGACTGCCAAGCCCAGGGCGTCGTTGACCGGCTTGAAACGGTCGAGGTTGAGGTGCAGCAGCGCAAAAGCCACTCCTTCGCGCTGCGCCAGCGCCAGTGCGTACTCGATGCGACTGGCCACCACCCGTCGATTGGGCAACCCGGTCAGCGCGTCGATATGAGACAGGGCGTCGATGCGCCGGTTGGCTTCGAGGCTCTCGCTGATGTCTCGAAACGAGTACACGCGGCCGATCGGCTGCCCGCGATTGCGCTGAGGCAACGTGCGTCGCTCCAGGACCTTGCCGCAACGCAGGTTCAACACGTCGCTGCCTTCCAGCGTCGTCGACTCGCCGATGGCTTGGAGGCGTTTGGTGTAGCTCACCGGGTCGGACACGCGACGCAGCATCCAGGCCGATACGGCCGCATCGTCGTGCTCCGCCAGCAGCGATTCTGGAACGCCCCACAGTGCGATGAAACGCGGGTTGAAGTTGACGATGCGACCTGCCAGATCGGTCACCAGGATGCCATCGGTGGTCGATTCGAGCGTGGCACGCAGCTGGGACAGTCGCTCTTCGAGTTCGGACTGCGTGCGCAACTCCAGGCTGCGGTCTCGCATGACAACCAGGTAGGCCTCGTTGCGCGACCCCGGTGGCGAAGCACGACCAGACCCAAGCCGGATTCGGGTGACTCGCCGCAATACCGGCACCAATTTTCCATCGGCCCGACTGACGAAGGTCTGCGCATCGGTGCTGTCCGCCAGATCGTCAACGCCCGATTCCCAGAAGACCACGTCTTCCGGGGTGGCCGCGAGCTCCAGAGCATCGGCGCGACACAGAGCCTGCGCATCCATGGCGAACAAGATCGCGGCGGCGGCATTGGCCGCCAGTATCCGGAGGCTGTCCGTATCGACCAGCCAAGCAGCGTCGAGCAAGCCCTCGATCAGAGGCGATAGATCCTGCAGCGCATCGTCACCCGCAACCGACAGCGGCTGCGGCGCAGGCACCGGCCGCGGCCGGACTGGTGCCGGAGCGCCCACGCCATGTATCGGGTGCGGTGTGAACTGCGGCATCACCGAATCGGCTCCAGGTCCCGAACGCTTTCAAAGAAATAGCTGATCCGAGGTCGGGGCGAGAGGTAGCTCAGCGCCTGCTCGGGAAGCGCAGTCGGTTTCAGACTGCGACGGATGCCAAGACTGCCGACGGTCTCCAGGTCAAGGATCATCGCCTCATCGCGAGGTACGCCCGGCTCGTGCACCAAAACGCGGGGTTTGAGCGGACGTGAAGAGTTCACCCCGACGACCAGCGCATATCGGTCGTCGGTGAGCTGGACCACTGAGCCGGCGGGGTAGACACCCATCATCTTGATGAATGCCCCGAGGATGGCCGGGTCGTACTTGTTCTTGCCTTGCGCGAACATCAGCGCGACCGCTTCATGCGGGGTGACGGCCTTGCCGGGGTTGCTGGCCGGGTTGCACAGGTTGTCGTAGCGGTTCACGAGGGCGACGATGCGCGACGGCACGCTGGTGCGATCGCTCGTGAGCTTGAGCGGAAAGCCACTCCCGTCGATGAGTTCGTGGTGCTGGGCGATGACGGTGGCCGCACCTGCACCGAGATCCATGCGCCGTGCCTGGGCGATTCCGTGAACAACGTGGGTCTCGTAGAGTTTCTGCTCGGCAGTGGTGTGGTGGTCGTCCCGGTGGCGAAATCGTTCAGGAATGTCAGCCTTGCCGATGTCATGCAGCAAGGCGCCGAGGCCGAGGTCGAGCATTTCAGCTTCGGCGAGACCAAAGATGCGCCCCATGAGCAGCGATATGACACTGACATTGACGGCGTGGGCGCTGGCCTTGTCGCCAGCGGCTTCGCTGAGGAGGCGGATGCACAGCGCTTCGGAACCGAGCATCTTGTCGACGAGCTCGCGGGTCAAGGCCTGCGCACCTTGGCAGGCCTGTATCGGGTGGCTGACCACGCTGTCGAAGACACGCTTGGAAGCGCGAGTGGCTTCGCTGAACTGCCGCTCACACTCGGCCAGCGCCTGACGCTGTGCACTCAGGGCCGCCCGGCGGGCGATGCGGGCATCAATAGCGTCAAGTTCGGCCGGATTCACAGTTTCAGCGGCAACCGCTGGCGCCGCTGAAAAGCTGGTAGGGAGTGCCTCCGGGTCGCTGAGATCCGGGCTCCAGCGCAACGTGCCGATGCCCAGTGAACGCAGGGTGAGCAGTTGATCCTCGCTGGTGATCTTGAAGCTGGATCTCGGGAACGGGTGCGACAGCCATCCACCTTCAAGATGAATGAACATGCCCAGCCGCAGGGCGGAGACGTCGATCGGTTCCGTGGATTGGGTGAATTGCATGACTGCCGCCAACCCCTAGATTAACAGTCCGCACACCCGTCCGGACGGCCCATAAACCATCAAAGATCGGTCAAACAGCCTCGGAAAGCTGCCGGAATTCGTCTTTCAACTTGCCGATCACCGTCCCGACATCGATCGGCTTGGTCCAGTAGTCGTCGAAACCCAGCGACAAGGCATGCTGAATCTGGTGCGGCAACGCATCGGCACTGAGCGCGATGCACCTCAGATGACGGGTCTGTTCGTCGGCCTTCAATCGCTCCAGCACCTCGAAACCGGACAGTCCGGGAAGGTTCAAGTCAAGCAAGACCAGTGACAGCTCATTCTCCTGTGCGATCTCCAGTCCTTCAGGGCCGCTGGTGGCAGTCAACAAGCGCCAGTTCGGTTGCGAGCGGAAGATCTGCTCCATCAGGATGGTGTTGACATCGTCATCTTCGACGTAAAGCACGACCTGCTCGACACCGCTGTCCCAGCTCGACGGGACGTCGATGGGCAAACTGACGTCTGGCAGCTTCGCCCTGCCCGTCTTCGCCAAGGGCAGAGACACCGCGAAACGTGAGCCCCGGTCTTGCCTCGACAGCACATCGATCTTGCCGCCCATGGCGCGCACCAGCTTGCGGGTGATGACCAGACCCAATCCGCTGCCTTGGGTTTCCGATTTTTCTGCTCCGAGCCGGTTGAACGGCTCGAACAGTTTGCCGAGCTGCTCCTCGGTCATCCCGATGCCGGTGTCGTCGACCGTCAACACACCGTGCTCACCAGCTTCGAATCGAACCCGGACACGACCCTTGGGGCGGTTGTACTTGATGGCATTGGTCAACAGGTTGGTCACGACCTGCTCCAGCGCGTCGGGGTCGGCACGCACCGGGCCGGCGGTCAACGGAATCTGGATCAACAGTTCGATGCCTCGTTGCTGAGCCAGCGGCATGACCTCGACGGCACAGCGCTCGACGAGCAGTCGCACGTCGATGGGCCGGTTACGCAAGCGGAGTCGACCCTGCTCGATCCGCGACACCTCGAGGAGCTGATCGATCAGCGAGAGCAGCCGCGATCCGGATTGCCGCAGCACCTCGAGGCGCTGCGACTGTGCGGGCGCCAATGGATGCTCCCCATCAAGGGCCATCAACTGGGCAAATCCCAGGATGCCGTTCAAGGGCGTGCGTAATTCGTGACTGACTCGTGACATGAATTCGCTCTTGCTGCGGCTCGCCTTTTCGGCGTCGAGCTTGTCGCGCTTCAGTGCATCGAGCGTCTTGCGCTGAGTCACGTCGGTGCAGGTGCCTACCCGCCGCCCTTCATCGGCCACCGCCTGCAAGACGAATTCAAGCGTACGCGGCCCGTGTGCATCACCAACATCGAACGACAACAACAGACGGGTCACCTCGTCTTGCGATTCCGGCTTCGCAAGCAAGGCGCGTGCTGCCGGGCGGTCTGCCTCGGCGACGCGCTCGATCCACGGCTCGAACGCCCAGCAACGCTCGGCCGGGTCCAGCCCCTGGTGCCGGCAGGCCACTGCGTCGAACTGCAAGGATCCCGTCAACAAGCTGATTTCCAGCATGCCAATATCCGCAGCGGCGATAGCAAGCTGCCATCGATTGTTCTGCCGCTGCAACTCGACATCGACTTCCGGGGGTGGAGCCGCTTCGTTCAGAAGGACATTCAGAAACAACCCGCCATCGCTAGAGCGGTCGACCATGGCACTGGCGTCCAACCTTGCCCACTGGCCGTTCGGACGGCGGATACGCAGGATCTCCTTGATCGGAAGCGGAGGCTCCTCCTTTTCGGCGCCGAGGCGCTGGAGCCGCCGCAGATCCTCAGGATGCACACATTCGGCAAGAGGACGAGCATCGTTGCGCAGGGCAGGCAAGCCGATTCCGCACAGGCCAATGAACGCAGTGGAGGCATAGGGAACTGACCAACTGCCGTCCACCGAACGGTGCAGGCGAACCACCATGCCGGGCAGCTTGTCGAGCAGAGACTGCATCTCGACGATCGGATCGCGGTCATTTCGCCGGCGCAGACTGCGAACGGCAGGTTCCTGCTGTTCGGTTGTCGAACTGGGCGGCGCGGTGCTGCGTGGAATTCGTGCCGTCGGGTGCATCGTCGGTGTGTGGAGCGTGCGATCGGTGCGCCGCACTTGAGCGCAAGGTTCAAGCTGTTCTGAAGGATGCATATATGTAACATTCTTCAACTGGTTGGATCGCACCGGGAAACCCGTTTCCCGCCCCGCATTCAGGGGTTGAAATGCCCAGAACACCCCTCGCCCCCCCGAGATGAGCGGGTCCATCCGAAGAGCACGACAAGGCGATATTGGCCCGAGCGTGTCTTTTCCCGACGATCACGGCATCATGTTCACTTCAACATCTGCGGAGTCGCCATGAACGCTGTCTTGATTCAACGCCGTGCGCTGATCGCGCTCGGCTGGTGCCTCGCCACAGCGGGTGCATTTGCCGCCGACGTTCCGAAAGCCCACGCCGCGAAGGCGCGCGCGGTCGTTCAGGCGCAACTCGATGCCTTCGCCGCTGACGACGCACGCCGTGCATTCCAGCTGGCATCACCAAGCGCCCGCAAGCATCTCGGCTCGCCCGACAACTTCATCAAGCTCGTGCGCAAGAACTACGCGGTCGTGTACCGGCCAGCTTCGGTGGCGTTCCTGAAACCCCAGTTGATCGACGGTGTCGTGATGCTGGGTGTGCAGATGACCGACTCCCAGGGCGCTGCATGGCTGGTCACCTACCAGCTCGAACGTCAGCCCAACGGGCTGTTCCTGATCGATGGCTGCGAGTTGGTCGCCAACGAAGGTCGCTACACCTGAAATCGCGAACCGAAACCATGATCGTGACCCGGCGGCAATTGCCCCGCCAGACCGCCGACGGCTCCTGACCCATGGCCCGGCCCTGTGATCTCAGCGCGGCCGAACTCGGGCAGGCCTACCGCGACCAGACGCTTTCACCGGTCGAGGTGGCGCTTGACGTGCTGCGGCACATCGACGCATGGGAACCATCGCTGCATGCGACCTATGCGCTGGACCCCGAGTCGGCGTTGGCGCAAGCCTCGGACTCTCAAGCACGCTGGCAGCGCGGTTCACCGCTGAGTGAACTGGATGGCGTGCCGACGCTGATCAAGGAAAACATCGCCACGCGCGGCGTGCCGGTGCCGCTGGGCACCGCAGCCACCGAGCGGGTCCCGGCACGGGCTGATGCGCCGCCGGCCGTACGGCTGCGAGAAGCCGGCGCGCTCATCCTGGGCAAGACGACGATGCCCGACCTGGGAATGCTGTCGTCCGGACTGTCGAGCCTGCACCCGTTGACGCGCAATCCCTGGGATCTGCGGCTGAACCCCGGCGGGAGCAGCGCGGGAGCCGCTGCGGGCGCCGCCGCCGGTTACGGCCCGCTGCAAGTGGGGACCGACATCGGTGGCTCGATCCGTTTGCCGGCCGGCTGGTGTGGCGTCTTCGGCATGAAGCCCAGCCACGGCCGCGTACCGATCGGCGCGCCGTACCCGGCACGCGTGGCCGGGCCGATCACCCGCAGCGTCACCGACGCGGCGCTGATGCTGTCGGCGCTGAGCCAGCCCGACTGGCGCGACCACATGAGTCTGCCGGCCGAACGAATCGAATGGATGCAGCTCGACCGCGATCTGCGAGGCCTGCGCATCGGTGTGATGCTCGACGCCGGCTGGGGCCTCGCGCCCGATCCGGAGGTCACGGCAGTGGTTGCGGCTGCTGCAAACGCGTTCGAGTCGGCGGGCGCCATCGTCGAGCCGCTGGCGCCCTTCGTCACCCGCGAGATGGCCACCGGCATCGACCGCTTCTGGCGCATTCGGGCTTGGGTCGATCTGCAGACCTTCGATGTCGAACGCCAACGCCTTGTGCTGCCATTCATTTACGAATGGGCGCGAGGTGGCGCCGGACTGAGCGGCGTTGACGTGATGAAGAGCTACAGCCAGACGCTGGCGATGCGCGCCGCAACGGTGGCTGCGTGCCAGCCCTACGACTTCGTGCTGTCGCCCGTGGCGCCGATGACCGCGTTCGCCGCCGAACTGCCGTGCCCAACGAATGATGCAACGCGACCGTTCGAACACATCGCTTACACGCTGCCGTTCAGCATGAGCGAGCAACCCGCCGCCAGCATCAACGCAGGCTATTCCACCGAGGGTTTACCGATCGGCTTGCAGATCGTCGGTCGTCGCTTCGACGACCTCGGCGTGCTGCAACTTTCACGCGCCTGGGAACAGATGCGCCCAGCGCAACGCGGGTGGCCCTTGCCGCCCTGAAGTTCCCGCGTCGCCGGCGCTGCAACCAATCGGCGCCAGCATGGTCGAACACGCTGCACAGGCGTTGCGGCATCGACGTGATGCCCGTCACAGACGCCGTCGATTCCTGTGCAACGGGCTTGCACCCGCCTCAGGGCTGGCGCAGTCTCCGTGTCACCGACTTGGAGGTTTGTTTCGTGGGCGAACTGAGCACCACCTTGAATCGCCTGACTCTCGATCAGCACCTGCTGGCTAGCATCTTCCTGCTCGGCTACGGCGCGGCGCTCGGCTCGATGTTCAGCACCAGGGGGAGGTTGCGGGCAGCGACGCTGGCGTTGCTGGCAGCGGTTGCATTCGCGGCACGGACGCATCCTTGGGAACACGGTGTGCTGCTGGTGGGCTGTGCGATCGGCGGGGTGGCGGTTTTCATCGTGCTGGCATGGATGCTCAGCCGGGTCGCGACGCTCAGTGGCATGCCTGCAGGGGCGGTGCCGGCTCGCAATGGACGGGCGCGGCAGCTGTCGGATGAGTTGCGCGGCTCCGCTCTGCACACCGCCCAAAACGCAGCACAGGCGGCCCGCAGGCGTCGGCGCCGCGCTCGAATCGTCTGACCGAGAAGCGATCGGCCGCCCGGTGCGCGTCTGCGGAACGCGTTACACACGGTTGCTCAAGACCGCTACCGATCTGCGTTTTCCACACCGATATTCCCGGATGCGGCTGAGGATGACGCCCTCGACGTCCCCCGACGTCGTGGTTCGAGGCCGCAGACCTCAGCCGTGAGGACGCGAATGATTTGGACCAAGACTGCCATCGGACGTGCCGAAATCGGCGCCCGCGCGCTGGTGCATGAGCGTGCCAGGCGCAACCTGCTGCTGCTGATCGATGGCCTGCTTTCGCAGGACACCCTGCTGGCCAGCGTCGCAGGCATCGGCCCGGAGGATTTCGACCAGCTGGCCCGCCTGGGCCTGATCGCCAGGGCACCGGCCGGTTCTGCGCCGGCGGCACGCCCCGCGTCCAGTACCGTACCTTTGTCGAAGCCGGCGTCTCTTGCCTCCCGCAGCACGCCATCTGGCGGGCGCCAACCAGCGCAGAGCTACGGCCTGCTCACGGAGAAGCTGACCCAGATGATTTCAAGCGAGCTGGGGCTGCGCGGCTTTCGGCTGACGCTGGCGGTGGAGAAAGCAGCTGATGTCAGTGAACTCGAGCCGGTCGCAGAGCGCGTTCTGGCCGAAATCGCCAAGCGCAAAGGGGGGCAAGCCGCAGAAAGTGCGCGGCGCCGCCTGTACAGCGCCTGAAGGCCGATGGCCGCGCAAAAGCATCTGCGACCCCAAAGACATGCCAAAGGTTGAGAATCGGGGTTAAGGACTTTGTGCTTGCACTGTGAACCTGTGCCCCCATTTCTTAGTCGGACTGGGGTCAGTCACGTCCTTTGACACGGGCTCCCATCCATCGACATGAACACCGCGCTTCTGAGACTCCTCGCGTCGATCCTGCTGGTTATCCAGGCGGCAGTGATCGCGCCCACTGCGTTCGCTCAAGACTTCCTGCCGCCCGAACAGGCGTTTCGCTTCGAAGCGCGCGCCATCGACGACAGCAACCTGGAGATCGTGTTCAGCGTGGCCGACGGCTACTACCTGTACCGCGACCGGTTCGCCTTCGCAGCCGAAAGCGTCGAGGTGCGCCTCGGTGACGCGCTGATTCCGGCCGGCAAGATCAAGTTCGACGAAACCTTCGGGAAGGACGTCGAAACTCACCGCGGCCGTGTCGTGATCCGCGTACCGGTCCCGACCAAGCCGGAATCGGTCACGCTGACGGTGACCAGCCAGGGCTGCGCCGATGCCGGCCTGTGCTACCCGCCAATGCAAAGCAGCGCGCGCATGCAGCTCGCCGGCCTTGGTGCCGGACTGAGTGTCAGCATCGGCAACGATGTTCGTGCCGCGATCGACGGGGCGCCGGGGCTGGATGGCGCATTGCGCAGCGGTCACCTGTGGATCGTGGCCGGCGTGTTCTTCGCTGCCGGGCTGTTGCTGTCGCTCACGCCGTGTGTGCTACCGATGTTGCCGATCCTCTCGTCGATCATCGTCGGTCAGTCGGGCACTGCCAGCCCATCCTCCCGCTCACGCGGCTTCGGTCTGGCGCTGGTGTACTCGCTGGGAATGGCGCTGGTCTACACCGCACTGGGCGTGGCCGCCGGGCTGGCCGGCGAAGGCCTTGCCGCCACCTTGCAAAACCCGTGGGTGCTTGGCGCCTTCGCCATGGTTCTGGTTGGTCTGGCGCTGTCGATGTTCGGGGTCTATGACCTGCAACTGCCCGCTGCCTTGCGCGACCGCCTTGATGCACGCGCCAGCGGCTTGAAAGGCGGCCGCTGGGCCGGCGTGTTCGCGATGGGTGGCCTGTCCGCCCTGATCGTCAGCCCCTGCGTGGCCGCGCCGCTGGCCGGCGCGTTGCTTTACATCAGCCAGAGCCGTGATGTGATGCTCGGCGGCGGGGCGCTGTTCTCGCTGGCCGTCGGCATGAGCGTGCCGCTGTTGCTGGTCGGGGCGTCGGCCGGTGCACTGCTGCCGCGCGCCGGGGCCTGGATGGAGTGGGTCAAGCGGTTTTTCGGCGTGCTGCTGCTCGGCGTTGCGTACTGGATCGTCAGTCCGGTGCTGCCCACGCTGGGTGCAGGCACTTCGGCGGTCTCACCCACATCGGATGCAGTTCACTTCCAGCGGGTGCGCGACGTGGGCGAGCTCGACGCCGCGTTGCGCAGCGCGGGGCGTCCGGTCATGCTCGACTTCTACGCCGACTGGTGCGTCAGCTGCAAGGAGATGGAGCACTACACCTTCAGCGATCCGAAGGTGGGTAACCGACTGGGCCCGGTGCTGCTGCTGCAGGTCGACGTGACGCGCAATTCGCCCGAGGACAAGGAATTGCTGAAGCGCTTCAACCTCTTCGGACCACCCGGCATCGTGTTCTTCGATGCAAGGGGCGTCGAGATTCCAAATCGCCGGGTGATCGGCTACCAGAACGCAGAACGCTTCCTCGAAAGTCTGGCCCAGGCCGGGCTGTGATCCTCAGGGCGCGGGTTTCTCCAGCGCCCGTTCCAGTCTGCGCGTCAGGTCATGCAACTGCGAGCGCAGCAGCAGGAATTGCTCCGGGCTCAGACCGGTCTGGCACGCCACCCGCTGTTGCACCACAGCAGCAGGCGCGTGCAACGCCCGGCCGGCAGCGGTCAGCTGAATTTTCAGATTGCGCTCGTTGGTCGGATCGCGTTCGCGATGCACCAGGCCGGCGGCGGCCAATCGCTTGACCAGCGGGGTGACGGTGCTGGAATCCAGGTCGAGTTGCGCAGCCAAGCTCTTGACGGTCTGGTCACCGTGCTCCCAGAGCACCAGCATGGCGATGTATTGCGGATAGGTGAGCCCCAGTTTGGCCAGCGGCGCCCGGTAGGCTCGAATGATGCCGTTGGACGCCGCATACAGGGCGAAGCACATCTGATCTCCGAGCAGCAACGATCCGGAGGCTTGCGGCTGGTTTTGGTCGATCGCGGTCGGGCCGAGTTTCATGCCTGGATTGTCGCCTTTGCTTCGATATTCAAGCTGCCCGACCCCGATCGTCGGTCTTTGATCCTCTCCGTCGGGGGAGCGCACCACAGGTCGCTCGATTGGGCCATGCCGGTCACAACACCTCGTCGGTGGTCACCGCAAAGCGGGTCAGTGCGTTCTGGCCAAAGGTCATCGTGATCGGCACGTCGCCCGCATCGCGGCCCCGCGCCATCACGACACGGCCGATGCGCGGCGTGTTGTGGCGGGCATCGAAGGTGTGCCACTGGCCGCCCAGGTAGACCTCGAACCAGGCGCTGAAATCCATCGGGAAGCGCACCGGCGGGATGCCGATGTCGCCCAGGTAGCCCGTGGCGTAGCGGGCCGGGATGTTCATGCAGCGGCACAGCGTGACTGCCAGATGCGCGAAATCACGGCAGACGCCGGTCTGCTCGTGGAAGCCTTGCAGCGCGCTGCGATTCGAGCGGGCCTGGTTGTAGTCGAAGCGAATGCGCTGGTGCACGAAGTCGCAGATCGCCTGCACACGGGCCCAGCCCAGCGGCGTCTGGCCGAACTGCGCCCAAGCAAACGCCAGCAGTTCGCTGTCGACTTCGCAGTAGCGACTGGGCAGCAGGAATTGCAGCACGTCGGTCGGCAACTCTTCGGGCGCATGCTGGTACGCACCAAAGTTGACCGCATCGGGCAGTCCGCTGTCGTAGATGCTCGCGTGGTTGGTCAGACGCACCGACGAGACATGGGCCGGCACCTGGATGCGACCGCACCGGTTGCCATAGGCGTCGATGTATTCCGTCGCGACCAGCCCGGGGTGGAGATACAGGTTCTCCGGCCCCTGCAGGTCGTGCTCGCGGCTGGGATGCACCCGCAGCAGGTAGATCAGCGCTGTGGGCGCGGTGAGCGAAAGCTCGATGTCGTAGCCGATGTGGATGAGCATGATGATTCCGGTGGCACGTTGTGCAACGCAACAATCATGCTCGCCTGCGCGGCGAGCGCGGAGGCGGTGCATCGATGTTTCACATGCAGGACACGGCCTACACGGCTGAATTCACTCCACCACCTTCACCAGTTGCCCCGGCTTCGGCTCGCCGCCCGCATACACACCGTTGATGAGCCGCAATTGCTGCTCGGAGGCGCTGGAGAGCGGTGACTGCCGCGCCAGCACCGGGAACCCGCCGCGTGGATAGGGAACCGTCTTGACGACCCACGGGCGGGCCGCAGCGCGGTCGGCGGTGGTCAGCGCGCGGAACGACCCTTCGGCTTCCTTGATCTGGCGACGGGCTCGCTGCATCGTCTGGCCGTCCTTCGCGGCATAGCCCAGGAAGTAGTTCTGGTCGCCGGGCCCGCTGACGATGGTGACTTCGAAGGGCTGCGGCTGACCGGGATCGTTGCTGCGGTTGCCCACGAAATGCGTCGCCGACAAGCCGTTCAGCGCGAGGGGTTCAGCGCGGCCACTGGCCGGCTTGAGCAACTTGCGCACGATCTCCTCATGCGACCCGCCCGCCTTGGCCGGCACGAGCTTGACGACCAGTCCCGCCGTGCCGTCGCTGTTGACAAGCGTGATCGCATCCTTGCCGTTCTGGATCTTCCAGCCGACGGGGGCGGTCAGCGCGATACCCAACCCTTCGTGATAGAAATTCTGGCCACGCGTCAGGCCTTGCTCTCGGCTTTCTCCGAACGTGATGCCGTTGATGGCCTGCAGGTAACGACTGCGGCTTTCGTCGCTGTACTGGCCCTGGTAGCTCTCGGCAATGCGCGTGATGTCTTCCAGCCGCTTGTCGTTGCTCGGATGCGAGGCCAGCCAGTTGTTGTGCGGCGGCGGGTTGCGGCCTTCGGCGCGAGCCGTGTCGTCGGCAAAACGCTCCTGGTTCTTCAGCACCTGGATCACGTCGACCATGTTGCGCGGGTCGTAGTGGCTGCGCGACAGGTACTCGGCACCGAGCTGGTCGGCCTGCAGTTCCTGCTCGCGCCCATACGACGCGATGTAGCCCGCAGCCACGCTTTGCGACACCTGGCTGGCCAGCTGCCCTGCCCCACCCACGCCGGCACCTTCGAGTACCGCGCCGAGCAGGGTGGCGGCGACGACGCCGATCCCGGCGGTCTGCTGGCGCGTGGCGCGCTGCGAGCCGTGGCGCGCGGTGACGTGACCGATCTCGTGGCCGATGACGCCGGCCAGATCGGCCTCGCTCTCCATGTAGATCATGATGCCGCGCGTCACGTAGACGTAGCCTCCGGGCAGCGCGAAGGCGTTGATCTCGGGGCTGTCGAGCACGGTGAAGTGCCATTCCAGCTGGCTGCGCTCGGACTGGCTGGCCAGGCGCTGGCCGAGCTCGTTCACATAGGCCTGGACCTTCGGGTCGGGATAGGCGCCGTACTCGGACAGCACCTGATCGTGGGCCTTCTTGCCTTCGGCGAGCTCGGTCGACTCGTTCATCACCGTGCGCTCTTTCAGCCCGGTGACGGGGTTCCTCACGGTGGAGGTTGCGCAACCGGCGAGCAGCGCCACGGAGACCATCAAGGCAAGGCAGGGAGAGGGAGAGCGCACGATCAACTCCGAAAGAAGCGCGCCACAGCGCACGAAACCGCTCGCAAATCAACGTCTGATTTTAGGATGTGGCCTCGCTGTCTCGGTTCCGGCCAGGGGACCTGTGGCGACACGCTGGCTTCGTCGTGCCGGCCGCAGCCACCGCCGAGCACCTTGTACAACGTGACGCGGTTCGCCTGTTCAGCCCATCGAAGTGCAATCAAAGCCTGAGTGTGTAGGACGCCACCGGGGAATCTGCGCGGCCCTCTCCGATGCCGTGGTTTGCGTGCCTCTGCGCACACTGAATGCACACTTTTTTCAGGAGCCACTGATGTCCAAGACCCACGCCGAATCCCGCACCGCCTCTGACGAGGTCGCCCCTCAACTTCACCAGCACGCCGCCGTCACCCAGAAGTACGGCACCATCGTCAAGCTGCCGAACGGCCTGTCCGAATCGGTGTGCATCAAGAGCGTGGCGCTGTTGAACCAGACGCTGGCCGACACGATGACGCTGCGCGACCTTTACAAGAAGCACCACTGGCAGGTCGTCGGCCCGACCTTCGATCAGTTGCACCTGCTGTTCGACAAGCACTACGAAGCGCAGGCCGAACTGGTCGACCTGGTGGCCGAACGCATCCAGGTGCTGGGTGGTGTGACGATCGCGATGGCGGCCGATGTGGCCGAGACGACGCGCATCCCGCGCCCGCCGCGCGGCCGCGAGCCGGCCGTGGTGCAGCTATCGCGCTTGGCCGAAGCCCACGAGCTGATCATCATCGCGGCGCGCAAGAACGCCGAGATCGTCGCTGACACGGGCGACTCGGGAACCAACGACCTGCTGGTGAGCAACGTGCTGCGCACCAATGAACTGCAGGCCTGGTTCCTCACGGAACACCTGGTCGCTGCAACCCCGATCGCAGCCTGACCTGATTCGAAGCAATCGCCGCTGCGAGCCCGACCGCAGTCGGGCTCGTTTCAGAAGACCGTGCCGCTCAGGTCGGCGTCGGGATGCCCGACATGCGGTCGCTCTCCAGGAAGAACTTGCGGGCCAGTGCCACCAGTTGCTTCTCGCTCGGGTGATCGACCACCTCGTATCCGACGATGCGGGCGGCAGCCTGCGGGCGGTGCTTCTCGGCATAGTGACGCAGATCGGCGAGTGCGGTGTGCGAGCCGGTCACCAGCACCTCGGCGATGCCGTCGAGCGAGTCGCACAACTCGCCGAAGAATTCATGCTCGGTGCGCACCTGACTGCCGTGCTGCGCCGTGGGGTGCGAATGCGCCTTCACCTTGTTCACCTTGACGTGCTCGGCGTCGAACTGCAATACCTGGGCGGACTGGTGATCGGTCCAGACGACGGCGTGGAAGAGGCTCATGTCACTTTGTCCTTTGATGGCTGATTTCATGCACGGCTGGTTTCGTGGGTGGATTGGCAGGCCAGGCAACGCTCGGCCTCGGGCTCGATCAGCAAGCGCTCGAACGGGATCGGATCCTCGCAATCGATGCACTGGCCGTAGGTGTCTTTCTGAAGCCGATCTTGCGCCGCAGACACGGCTGCCAGTGTCTGAAGATCGAGATCCGACAGCGTCTGATCGACCTCCCGGTCGCTGGCACGCTGCGGTGCATCGTCGCCGTCCTGCAGCAGCAAATCGCGCGCGAACTCGACACGCGTCTGGTCATGCTGATGCAGCGCCATCTGCCGTTCCAGCGCCTGTCGACGCACTTGCAGGGCATGGGCGAGCGTGGCTTGTTGTTCTTTGCTGAGGGGTTGGTTCATGCAGGTTCCGGACGGGTCGCGCAATCCACGACGGTTCAATTCAATGATCGGTGCAACCCTGAAGGCGGGGGCTGATCCAGATCAATTCCGCCTCAACCGCCCTGGGTCGCGCGCTTGCCGGGGTTCTTCTTGCGCGTCGACTTGCCCCGTTCGAGGCTGCGCTTCTGTCCGATGGGCCGGGTCGGCTTAGGGCTGCCTGCAGACGCAGCCGAACCCGGGCTGGACGCAGTCTTGAACTTGGCACACATCGCAGCCCAGTGCGGCCCTCGGCGAGCGGCCTCGCCTCAGCCCGCGCCGTGCGCGCGAAACTGGCGTGCGGCAAAGGCCCACGCGAGGCGCGAGGCGTCGGGACCCTGGGCGTCGCTGAACGGCTGCTTGCCGGCTCCACCGCTCCAGGCATGCCCGAGTCGGTCCACCTCGACCAGGGTGACGACGGTGCGGCGGCCCTCCTTGAAATCCGTGACCGTCATCGGATAGCGCTTGCCCCGCCGCACCGTCCGCCCGGGTCTGGCATGCGCTGTGCGGCCAGCATCCGACCACATCTGCGCCGCCGCCCGACCGTTCTCAAGCGAAACCACCGTATCGGCCGCCCCGTGGATGACCAGCAGTGGCGGCCAGGACGCGGACGGGGTCTGCGGCGTCGCCTTCAGCGGCACCGTGGCGCGGCGACCGTGCATCGCGCCCAGCGCCGAGATCGCCGAGTGCGCCTTCCCGGGCGGGACACCCGAATGCAT
The DNA here is from genome assembly GCA_030654805.1 of Burkholderiaceae bacterium. Taxonomy (GTDB): domain Bacteria; phylum Pseudomonadota; class Gammaproteobacteria; order Burkholderiales; family Burkholderiaceae_C; genus PBB1. The sequence goes on along the minus strand of JAURWR010000131.1, from coordinate 20,809 downwards.
CACCACCGCCTTGAAACGCTCGGGGTGCAGCGTGGCGAGCAGGGACGCCATGCTGGCACCGGCCGACAGGCCAACCAGCGCGACACGGCCCCGATCGACCGGATGGAGAAGGCACACCTGGTCGATCGCCTTCAGGATCAACGCGGCTTCGCCCTGGGCGCGACGCAACTTCGTCGTATCGAACCAGTTCCAGCATCCCTGCGCATTGGCCAGACGGTCCTGCTCGGGATACAGCACCAGAAAGCGTTCGCGCGATGCGATGCGGTTCATCCGCGTGCTGGCAGCAAAGCTGTCGGCAGTCTGGCCGCAGCCGTGCAGCATCACCATCAGCGGCAACCGCTCGCCGAACTTCACGTCGGGCGGGCGGTAAAGGCGAAAGCGACGTGCGCCGGTCGGGCCCAGGGCCACGCCCGGAATCCAGTCGCCCGATCCCTTGACCAGCGGACGTTGCGGCAACGACATCTCCCGCAAGGGCTTCATTGCGCGAGTGACCTGGCGGCCGCTCTCGCGAAGCACGCTTCCGGTGATCGCAGTGAGGCTGCGCTGGAACATCCTGGCCCAGACGTCGAAGGCCCGTCGGCGCGCCATTCAGGTCACCGCAGATCGGTCATGAGCCGTTCGAGCCGGGTCATGTCGATGGGCTTGGTCAGGTAATCGTCGAAGCCGGCTGCCCGCGCGGTGCCGATCGAGTCCGGCAGGGCATCGGCGCTCAGGGCGACGACCGGCACGCTGGCCGTGCGCTCATCGGCGCGCAGGCGCTTCAGCACGTCGAGTCCGTGGCCGTCGGGCAGATTCATGTCCAGCAGGATCAGGTCGAGCGGACGCGAGAGCGCTTGTTGCAGGCCCTCGTCCGCCGTCGCAGCATGGTGCAGATGGATCTGGCCGAAATGCGCCAGCATGTGTTCGATCAACAGCGCGTTGACCGGGTCGTCCTCGATGTAAAGCACCCTCAACCAGCGTGCGGTGGGTGACACCGCATGGCCTTCGAGCACCGCGTGAGCCGAATCGACTGCCGCCGGCAAGCCCGGCTCGGCAGCGTCCAGGGCGATGGTAAAGGTCGAGCCCACACCGACTTCGGAGCGCACCGAAATGTCGCCTCCCATGGCCTGCACGAGTTGGCGGCTGATCGCCAGGCCAAGGCCGGTGCCCTTGCTCTTGCGGGCACCGGGCAGCTGGCTGAACGGCTGGAACAGCAGCGGAATCATCTCGGGGGCGATGCCCGGCCCCTGGTCGGTCACATCGATGTGAACCCGATCGTCCGGAACACGGTGCGCAAGCATGTTCACTCCGCTGCCGGGCGGACTGAACTTGAGCGCATTGCCCGCCAGGTTGAGCAGCGCCTGCGTCAGCCCGCGTTGATCGGCCATCACGACCTCCGCCTCGGGCCCGGTCACCGCGAACAGCGACACATCTTGCCGGTGCGCATCCGGCTTCAGCAGGTCCAGGCAACGCTGCATCACGTGGGCGGTGGACACCGGCTGCGATTCGGCATCGGTGCGTCCGGTTTCGAGGCGGGCAAGGTTCAGCATGTCGTTGACCAGGGCCAGCAGGTGTGTACCGGCGCGATGGATGTGCGTTGCGTAGAGCGTCACGTCCTGGGGATCGCGCATCAGCAACTGGGCGAACCCGACGACCGCGTTCAGCGGGGTACGCAGTTCGTGGCTGACCCGAGAGAGCACCTCGCTTCGCAACCGCGCGGCCTGCTGCGCGGCGATCAGCCCCTCCACCGCACGAGCCAGACCCTCCAGCGCGAGCCTGACCTCGCTGGACAGGCGGCGCGGCCGGTTGTCGATGACGCACAGCGTGCCCAGAGACACGCCGTCCAACTTGAGCGGCACGCCCGCGTAGAACCGGATGTGAGGCTCGCCGGTGACCAGCGGATTGGTCGCAAAGCGCACATCGGCCCGGGCGTCCTCGACCTCGAACAGGTCTTCCTGCCGGGCCGCGTGAACGCAGAACGACCAGGCGATCGGGGTTTCGCAGGCGGTCAATCCCTGCTTCGACTTGAACCACTGACGGTGCTCGTCCAGCAGGCTGACGAGCGCGATCGGACAGCCCGTCAACAGGCGCGCCGCCTGTGTCAGGCCATCGAAGCTGGCCTCCGGTTCGCTGTCGAGGATGCCCAGCTCGCGCAGCAAGGACGCGCGCCGAGGATCGACCCGACCTCGAGTGGCCGGTGTGGGCGCGCTGGAAAAGTGGAGCTGGGCATTCATCGAGTGCGATCCAAGCCGGCCTGGAAAGACCGGCCTGATACCTCGCTACTGTCCGGATTCAGTCGGCCACCTGCCAGCAGCGGCGATCCCGTGCGGGTGTAGTCGCTGTCCTATGAACGTTCGCCGAAGCGGATGCCGCAGGTTCGGGACGGCCATGGGTTCGTCAAATATGAAGCTGAGCTTAAGAATTTCCGGCGTTGCGGGAGGAAGTTGTTCGCATTTGCAATCGACTGTTCGGGGATGCAAAACCTCTTCAAGATCAGGGTTGTTGCTGCCGAGACTCCGGGCTCCGCATCTGATGGAGTTTCCACATGGCCCCGACAAAGTTGTCTTCCCTGCGCGTTCGACCTGCGACGCACAGCAGCGTGCCTCGCGCAGCATCGGTCCGAAAATCCGGCGCAACCGCCCTGCTGCTGACGGCCGCCCTGGCCGCCCCGACGTTGTCCCATGCGCAGGCGGCGGCTGGCGCCGACTGGACCACGCCGTCGGGCACCGCCCAGGCCACCCGCTTCAGCTCGCTGACCGACATCACGCCCGGCAACGTCGGCAAGATGGTCGAGGAGTTCTCGTTCAAGACCGGATCGACGGCAACGCACCAGGGCCAGCCGCTGGTCGTCGGCAGCCGCATGTACGTGGTGACGCCGTTTCCGAACCGGCTGATCGCGCTCGATCTGGCGCATCCCGGCCTGACGCTGTGGACGTACAACCCGGGCGGAAAGGAATTCGCGCGCGGCGTCGCCTGCTGCGACGTCGTCAATCGCGGTGCCGTCTATGCCGATGGCAAGGTCATCTACAACACCCTCGATGACTACACCGTCGCGGTGGACGCCATCACCGGCAAGCTGGTGTGGCGCACCAAGCTCGGTGACCCGACCACCGGCGAGACGCTGACCGGCGCGCCGATCGTGGCCAAGGACAAGGTCATCATCGGCAACGCCGGCGGCGAACTGGGCATCCGGGGATGGGTCCAGGCACTCGACCTGAAGACCGGCAAGGCGCTCTGGAAAGCCTACAACACGGGCCCCGATGCCGACGTGAAGATCGGCGCCGGCTTCCACGCGTACTACGCGAAGGACCGCGGCACCGACCTCGGCGCCACCAGCTGGCCCAGCACGATGTGGAAGCAGGGCGGCTCCACCTCCTGGGGGTGGTTCAGCTACGACCCGGAGTTGAACCTCGTCTACTACGGCACCGGCAATCCGGGGGTCTGGAACCCCGACATGCGTCCCGGTGACAACCGCTGGGGCGCCTCGATCTTCGCGCGCAACCCCGACACCGGAGAAGCGCGCTGGGCCTACCAGCTGACGCCGCACGACGGCTGGGACTATGACTCGGTGAACGAAAACACGCTGGTCGATCTGACCATCGACGGCAAGCCGCGCAAGGTGCTGGTTCACTTCGACAAGAACGGCTTCGCCTACACGATGGACCGCGCCACCGGCGAGATCATCAATGCGAACAAGTTCGGGCACGTCACCTGGGCCGACCACGTCGACCTCGCCACCGGCGCACCGGTCGTCAACCCCGGGATGAGCCCGCACGAAGGCCAGATCACCAGCAACATCTGCCCGTCGCCGCTGGGTGCGAAGGACTGGGAGCCGTCGGCGTTCTCGCCGGTCACCAAGCTGTTCTATGTGCCCGCCATCAACTTCTGCGACAACCTCGAACCGTTGCGGGCGGTCTTCATCGCGGGCACGCCGTTCATGGGCGCCGATCTGTCGTTCGTACCGGGCCCGGGCGGCAACATGGGCGAGCTGGTCGCGTGGGACGCCACCAAGGGCGAGCGCGCCTGGAGCATCAAGGAGCCGCTGCCGCTGTACGGCGGCGTGCTGGCCACCGCCGGCAACGTGGTGTTCTACGGCACGCTCGATCGCAAGTTCAAGGCCGTCGACGCCACCACCGGAGCCGCGTTGTTCGAGAAACAGCTCGAATGCGGCATCGTCGGCAATCCGATGACCTACACCGCACCCGATGGCAAGCAACGCGTCGCCATCTACACCGGGGTGGGCTGGCTGGCCGGCGGATTCGCTGGCGGCAAGTGCCCGGGGGGCGGTTCGGAGGACTCGCAGACCACCACGGGCGCCAGCGGCATGCTGCACGTCTTCAAGCTGCCATGAGCGCGCCGGGCCGCTCCCAAGCGCTTATCCCGAAGCGTGCAGCGCGAAGGGTTCCAGTGAGCGCGTCCCGGGGGATCCACCGCGTGCACTGGCCCAGCCGACTGGCGATCGCGGCCGCGATGACGGGACTCACCTGCATCGCGGTCGCTGCCGACCCGGGTCGCGTGTTGGCGGTCTGCGCCGACCCGAGCAACCTGCCGTTCTCCAACGACCGCGGCGAAGGCTTCGAGAACCGCATCGCCAGTCTGCTTGCCGACGAAATGCATGCCACGGTGAACTACACCTGGAACATGCAGCGGCGCAGTTTCCTGCGGCGCACGCTGAAGGCGGGCGCCTGCGATGTGGTGATCGGTCTGCCAATGGGCCTGCAGGGTGTGGCCCAGACCCGGCCGTACTACGGGTCGAGCTACGCCTTCGTGACGCCCCGCCAGGGCGGTGCGAAGGTCAGTGGCTTCGACGACCCGAGCTTGCGGAAACTCAAGATCGGCTTGCAGGCGGTCGGTGCCGAGGGCTCGAACACCCCCCCGGCCAGTGCGCTGTCGCGACGCGGGCTGTCGGATCACGTCGTCGGGTTCTCGATGTGGGGCGAGGAGTCCGACGAGACCCCTCAGGCGCACATCGTCGACGCGGTGGCGGCCGGCGAGATCGACATGGCGATCGTCTGGGGACCCGTGGCGGGCTACTTCGCGCAGCGCCACGGCGACCGGTTGATGGTGACGCCGGTCACCGGCGACCCGCTGCAACCGACAGCCACCTTCCAGTTCGAGATGGCGGTATCGGTTCGACCGGGAGACAACGAGTTGCTGGAAGAACTTCAACAGGCACTGGACCGGCGACAACCCGACATCCAGGCGATCTTGCAAACCTATGGCGTGCCCTTGCTAGCGAAGACGGCACCGAGCGCGCCCCTGGCCCAAGTCGAAGCGGGCGTCGTGCTCGGATCGATGGTCGAAAAATGGAGAAATTGAACATGCGCAACCTGAACACCTTGCTGATCGGATCGATGCTGGCCGGCTTCCTCGCGGCTTCGGCGCCGGCTTACGCGGACGACGAGAGGGCCACCCAACCCGTGAAGGTCAAAACGGAAAGCAGAAAGAAGAAGCCGGTGGTGGTGACCGCTCCGTCCGTCACGCCGGTGCCCGTCACGACAGCGACACTCAGTGCTGCCGGTGAAGGGCGGCGTCTGTACCTGAAGCTGAACTGCTACGGCTGTCATGGCGACCGCGGCGCGGGCGGCATGGGCCCCAAGGTCGCCCATGCGGAGTACGGCGATGTGTCCGAGAAGGTTCTGCAAGGCGCGGGCGAAGGGATGATCTCGTACCGCGCCTATGTGAACACGCAGGACGTGAAGAACATCGCGGCCTACCTGGCCAGCATTGGCAAGCCGGAAGAGCCCAGGTTCAAGGACTGGTGGGTCGCCATTCCGCCGAAGTGATCTGACCGCCGCCCGGGCGATTCAAGCCCGGGCTGCGTTCGCAGGTTGAGCGTGCCGGGTGCCGAGGCCACACAGGGACTCGGCGCCACAGTCCCTCTGCCGTCAGGGCATCTTGAAGCGCGCCACCTCTTCGGCGAGGGTCCGCGCCTGATCTCGCATCGCCGAGGCCGCGCCGGCGGTCTGCTCGACCAGCGAGGCGTTCTGCTGCGTCATGCGGTCGAGCTCCTGAACGGCCTGGCCGATCTGGCTGATGCCCTGGTTCTGCTCGCGTGCCGCCGTGGCCACCTCGCCCAACAGGTGGTTGACGCGGTCCGACGACGACACGATCTCGTCGATCGTGGCACCCGCACGACGAACGATGCTGGTACCGGCCTCGACCTGTTCCACGCTTCTGCCAATCAGCGTCTTGATCTCCTTCGCCGCCTCGGCACTGCGCTGGGCGAGCGAACGGACCTCGGTCGCCACCACCGCAAAGCCTCGACCCTGCTCGCCGGCACGTGCAGCTTCGACCGCAGCGTTGAGTGCGAGGATGTTGGTCTGGAACGCGATGCCATCGATCGTCCCGATGATTTCCGCAATGCGGGCAGACGACGCGCGGATGCCATCCATCGTGTCGACGACATCGCGCATCACGGCACCGCCCTGCGCGGCCACCTCGGCGTTTTGGCTGGCGAGGCGCGAGGCTTCGTCGGTGTGCTCGGTCGTGCTCTTGACAGTGGACGAGATCTGCTCCATCGAAGCCGCAGACTCTTCGAGGTTGGCCGCAGTCTGCTCGGTGCGCCCTGACAGATCCATCGCGCCATTGGCAATGGCGTTGCTCGAACTGACGATGTCGTCGCTCGACGCGCGAACCCGGACCACCATGCGACGCAGCGAGTCCTGCATGTTGCGCAACTCGAGCATCAGCTGCGCCGCTTCATCGTTGCCCCAGGGCGACGGTGACGTCGTCAGGTCGCCCTCGGTCATCGCGCGCAGGTGACGGCGGGTTTCCTTCAGGCCACCATCCATCACGCGGTAGAAGCTCAGGAACAGGTAGCCGGCGAACAGCAGCGCGGCCACGACCACACCACTGACCCACACCAGCTCACGCTGCATGGCTTCGTGGATGTCCCCGGTGTAGACGCCCGAGCCGATGACCCAGCCCCAGGGCTCGAAGCCCTGAACATACGAAATCTTGTCGACCGGCTTGTCGCTGCCGGGCTTCGGCCACTGGTAGGCGACGAACCCCTTGCCCTCCTTGCGTACCTGCGCCACGAATTCGTTGAACAAGTGGAAACCGTTCGGGTCCTTGAAGCCGCTCAGGTCCTTGCCGTCCAGTTCGGTCTTGATCGGGTGCATGACCATGCGGGGCTGCATGTCGTTGATCCAGAAATACTCCTTGCCGTCGTAGCGCAGCTTGGACACCGCGTTCATCGCCAGGCGCTGCGCCTGTTCGCGGGAGAGCGTGCCAGCGACTTCCTGAGCCTGCGCCCAGACGAGGAGACCGTGTGCGATCTCGACGTGCTGCCGCGTCCCATCCATGCGTGTCTGCATGGCCTGGTCGGATTGGTTCTTCAACTGCCAACCGAGCAGCCCCAGCAGCGGAAGCAGGAACGCCAGCGAAATGATCAACGCCTTCGAGGTGAAACGCAGCCTGCGAAACAGGCGAACACCCGGAGCCCACATGCCATGGTGCGCGAAGAAACCGGTGTCGCGAGCGATGCCATTCCTTGACTGCGGAAAAGGACGGGGGTGTGACTGAGCGATGGCGGACATCGGGGTACTTCCTTGTGTGAGGCTGGCTGTTGTCTGTGACTGTGTTCGATGCGACGACAGCGGCAGGCCGCCGCTGAACGCTTCCGGTTCTATCGGTGGTTTTCACGACCGACTTGAGTCGGGCACGAGCCACGAATCGGCACAAGCACAGGTCGGCTGCGCCCGCCAGATGCCACCAACCGACCTCCAGTAACAAGTTGATACAAATGCTGCGACTGAACGGTCGACCGGTGGCCTGAAGACGCCGTTGTGAGTGCATGAACCAACAACTCAACCGCAACGACCCTCTCGATGCTTCGGACCTTGCCGGCCGTTTCATCAGGCTGCGGCACTCCCTGGGCGGTCTGGATCGCTGGCGGACTGCTCAACCGGGTCAACGTCGGTATGGCCTGCGGACCGATCATTCGATCGGCCGAAGCTGCGCCGATGCCCGTCGCGACGACCGGGACGACAGTTGCTGCACGCCGGAAGACGAGCACGCCGGCATTTCCGTCTGACCGCAGGCTGGGTCCGATCCCGTGCTCAGTTCCCGAGCAACTCGCCGATCGGCTTCAGATCTTCGACGCGATCGCAGACTGCCTTCACCATCATCAGCACCGGCACGCCCAGCAGCAGACCCCACAGGCCCCACAACCACCCGAAGGCGAGCACGCCGACGAACACCGCCACCGCATTCATCTGACTGGTGCGACTCGTCAGCCAGGGTGTGATCAGGTGGCCCGCGAGGGTGTGGATGAGCACGGAGACGCCAGCAATCAGCATCGCCATGTCGACGCTGGCAAATTGCACGAAGCCGACCAGTGCCGACGCCACCGTGAACGCGATCGAACCGATGTACGGAACGAAATTGAGCACGCAGGCCGCCGCGCCCCACACCGCAGCGTGCTGCACGCCGATCAGCAGGAAGGCAACCCAGGTCACGGCGCCGACGCACACGCTCATGAACAGCTGCACCAGCAGGTAGCGCTGGATCTGCGAGGTGATCTCGTCGAGCGCCTGCACGGTGATCTTGCGGCGGGCGAACGTGGGTCCGACGATCTTCACGAGCTTGCGCCGAAAGGTGTCGCCCGACGCCATCAAGAAAAAGGCGATGAACAGCACCACGGTGGCCTGACCGATCGATGCGGCGAGCCCCAGCGTACCGGTCCAGACGTAGTCCTTGATGTCGAACTGCGGTCGCTCGATGCGCACCCGGGTGACGCCGCGCGCGGTCGTCGCCGGCACCGGCCCGCCTTCTGCGGCGACCTGCTCCAGTTGGGTCGCCGCCTTCTGCACCTTGTCGATCGTCGACTCGGACGGGTTGCGATGCGACCGCAGGGTCTGACGGATCTTCTGCGTCGCCTCGGGCAACGACTCGAGCAGATCCGTGGCGTCGTCACTCAGCGTGTAGGCGGTCCAGCCCAGGCTGCCGACGATGAATAGCAGCAGCATGGCTGCACCGGCCGCGCGCGGCACCCGCCAGCGATGCAGTCGACCGACGATCGGGCTGAGCGCATAGCTGAGCATCACCCCGAGCATCAGCGGAATCAGCACCGCGCTGGCCCAGCGCATTGCGAACAGCACGCCCAGCGCCGCGAGAATCGCCAGCGACAGGCTGCGTCCATCGACCGGCATGTGCAGCAGCACGTGCTCGGGGTCTGCGGTTGTCGGCTCGCCTGCGGCTTCTGGCGACTGAACAGCCGGGGTGAGGGGATCGGCGAGGTATTTGGGTGACTGGAGGTCGCTCATCACCGAGCGTATCGCACCACCGATCCAGCAGTGGAGACGAAGGGCGGAAGTCCGTTGGAAAGGCGAAAGGCACGCAACTGCGTCAAGGGGAACGGCTGCGGCCCGGCCGTGCGGCGAGCGGACCTCGCCCGAGGGTTCCAGGGTGAAGGTTGGACACAGCGATGCGCCAACCCGCGTGGTTGAATAATCAACCATGCGTTCCATTCTTGAAGATCCTCCGCTCGACCCGACCCCAACCGGCAGGACACCGACCGGCATTGCACTGCTGCTGTGGGCCTGCGACCCGACCGAGCCACATCGCCTCGCGGCCCCGTTCGCGCAGGCTGCTGCTGCGGCAACGATCGGCATCGCGGTCGAGATCCACTTCACCGCCCGCAGCGTGCTTTTGCTGCAGCCGGGGGTGGCGGAAATCCTGCAACCCAGCCCGTTCGACCCGAAGACAGTGCTCGAATCGATGCGCGAAGCGGTCGACCACGGGGCCGTGCTGGTCGCCTGCACCGACGCGCTGCAGTCCCATGGCATGAACCCTCGCAGCCTGATCCCCGAATGCACTCGTCGCGGTGGCCCGGCATTGTTCATGGGCCGGCTCTGCGACCCGGACTGGCGCACACTCGTTTTTTGACCTCCAGCCAGATTGGGCTGGTTCCACGGGTGCACCCGCACCCCACTCCAGGAGCTATCTTCATGAATTCCACCCTTCCCCGTGTGGCCCGCTGGGCGCGCTCGATCGGTCTGGCCGCAGCTGCGGCCGCCATCACCGTCACCGCGCAGGCGCAGCAGGTGCTGCGCGTCACCGCGATTCCCGACGAGGCGCCGACCGAGTTGGCCCGCAAGTTCGCACCGCTGGGCCAGTACCTGGAAGGCAAGCTGGGCATGAAGGTCGAATGGACCCCGGTGACCGACTACGCGGCGGCGGTCGAGGCGCTGGTCAACAAGAAGGTCGACCTGGCCTGGTTCGGCGGCTTCACGTTCGTGCAGGCCAGCGTGCGCTCCGACGGCAAGGTGATCCCGCTGGTGCAGCGCGAGGAAGACGAGAAATTCCGCTCGGTCTTCATCACCGATGCGAAGAGCGGCATCAACAAGCTCGAGGACCTGAAGGGCAAGACGCTGAGCTTCGGCTCGGCCTCCAGCACATCGGGCCACCTGATGCCGCGCAGCTTCCTGCTGGCGGCCAAGATCAATCCCGATGCCGACCTGAAGCGCATCAGCTTCTCGGGAGCACACGACGCGACGATCGCTGCGGTGGCCAGCGGCAAGGTCGATGCCGGCGCGCTGAACATCTCGGTGTGGGACAAGTTCGTCGCCGACAAGAAGGTCGACCCGGCGGTCGTCAAGGTGTTCTACACGACCCCTGCGTACTACGACTACAACTGGACGGTGCATGCCGACATGCCGGCCGATCTGCGCAGCAAGTTGCAGCAGGCATTCCTGTCGCTGGACGCGAACACGCCGCAGGGCAAGGAAATCCTCGGCCTGCAACGAGCCACCCGCTTCGTGGCGACCAAGGCCGAGAACTACACCGGCATCCGAGCGGCCGCCGAGAACGCCGGTCTGCTGAAGTGACTTCGCGAACGGCCGCTGTCTCTGGTGTCAAACCGGGCGCGGTCGCCGAGGCGGTCGTCTCGCTGCGCGATCTGCACGCGGCGGCGGCCCCGCTGTCCACCTCCGAGGTGCTGCGCGGCCTCTCGCTGGAAATTCGGCGCGGCGAACAGGTGGCGCTGATCGGCTCGTCGGGTGCCGGCAAGACCAGCCTGCTGCACGCGCTGGCCTGTGCCGTTGCGCCACTGTCGGGCACGCTCACCCTGTTCGGAACGGACCCGTGGGCGCTGTCGTCGGGCGAAAGGCAGCGGCTGCGCGGCCGACTGTTCCTGGCGCCTCAGGTGCCGCCGCTGCCACCGCGTCAGCGCGTGGTCACCGCCGTGCTGGCCGGACGACTGCCATCGCAGACGCTGATCGAGAGCCTGCGCACGTTGTGGCACCCGCGCGAAGCAGCTGCGGCGCAGGCCGCACTGGCCGCGCTCGACCTCGGCGACAAACTGTGGGAGCGCGTCGACCGCCTCTCGGGCGGCGAGCGCCAGCGCGTCGGTCTGGCGCGTGCGCTGGTCGCCGACGCCGAGCTGTGGCTGATCGACGAGCCGCTGTCGGCACTCGACCCCGCGCGTGCCGAGCAGGTCATCGAACGCCTGACCGAGGCGGCCCGCAGCGCCAACCGCACATTGATCTGCACGCTGCACCAGATCGAGGTGGCGAGGCGGAGCTTTCCACGCATCGTGGCTCTGCGCGACGGTGCGATCGCCTACGACGGGCCCGCAGCGTCGTTCACCGACGCGCAGGTGGCTGCGCTCTATGGGCCGCGCGGCCTCGATGCCGATGCCGTGCAGCCGGCGGGCGAATCCGCCGGCGGCACGCCGAAACGTGGTGCGAAACCCGGGCACAACATCTGCCCCGGACGGGGGCGACCCCGGGACGATGGTCTCGACGCTGCCGCCGACAGCGGACCTCGCCCGCAGCGACCCGGCGCTGCCGATGCGCTGGGCCAGCGTGCTGCTGCTCGCGGTGCTGCTGTGGCCGCTGGCGGTGCTGACCGAGTTCAAGCCCTGGGTGCTGGCCGATGAGCGCAGCCTGCGCTCGACGCTGCACTTTCTGGCGAGCTTCGTTCCGCCGCGCATGGATGCCGAGTTCTTGTTGATGCTGGCGCACGAGACCTGGCGCACCGTCGCGATCGCCACCGCCGGCATGACGCTGGCGTGGCTGATCGCGGTGCCGCTGGCGCTGGGATCGACCGCGCGGCTGTCGGTCAGCGCACTGGCTCACCCGATGAGCTCGTTTCCGTTTGCGGTGCGCACGCTGCTGCGCTGGACGATGGTGGTGCTGCGCTCGGTGCCCGAGCTGGTGTGGGCGCTGCTGTTCGTGCGCGTGGTCGGCCTGGGTCCGACCGCCGGCGTGCTGGCGATCGGCATCGCCTACGGCGGCATGCTGGGCAAGGTCTACGCCGAGATCCTGGAAAGCGGCGACCCCGCACCGACGCAGGCGCTGCTGCGCAACGGATCGGGCCGGTTGCAGGCGCTGCTGTTCGGCACGCTGCCGCAGTGCGCGTCGGAACTGGTCAGCTACACCGTGTACCGCTGGGAATGCGCGATTCGCGCCTCGGTGGTGCTCGGCTTCGTCGGTGCCGGTGGGCTGGGCCAGTTGCTCGACAGCGCGGCGAAGATGTTCTCGGGTGGCGAGGTCAGCAGCATCCTGCTGGTCTTCATCGCGCTGGTGGCGGTGTCGGACCGCATCAGCGCGGTGCTGCGACGGGCGATGGCGTGAACGATCGGCTGCTTGCACCCCCGCCGCCGCGCCACGCGATGCGCTGGATCGGTCTCGGCATCGTCGCGCTGGTGGTGCTGAGTTTCACGACGCTCGATCTGCGCTGGTCCGACTTCCTGTCACCCGGCGCGCTGCGATCGCTGGGCCGATTTGCGGTCAGTTTCTTCCCGCCCGAGACGTCGGCGGCCTTCCTGCGTCGCACGCTCGATGGCACGCTGGAAACTCTGGCGATGTCGCTGCTCGGCACGCTGCTCGCCGCAGTGGGCGGCCTGGCGCTGGCGCTCGGAGCCAGTGCACGCAACCACGATGCCCACCGCTCGATGACCGCACCGCTGCTGCGCGGAGCGACGCGCACCGCACTCAACGTGCTGCGCTCGGTACCCGAGCTGGTGTGGGCCTCGCTGCTGTTGATCGCGGCCGGGCTCGGGCCGTTTTCCGGCACGCTGGCGCTGGCGGTGCACACCAGCGGCGTGCTGGGCCGGCTGTTCGCCGAGAGCATCGAGAACGCGCCGCCCGAGCCCGCCTTTGCGCTGCGCGTGCGCGGCATCGGTCGGCTGCGGGTGTTCCTGTACGCGACGCTGCCTCAGGTCTGGCCGCAGGTCATCTCGTACACGCTGTACCGTTGGGAAAACAACATCCGCGCGGCCGCGGTGCTGGGCGTGGTCGGCGCCGGCGGGCTCGGGCAGATGCTGTACTACCACCTCGGTCTGTTCCAGATGCGCGAGAGCTGCACCGTGTTGATCGCGATGATGGGGCTGGTGGCGCTGGTCGATGCGTTGTCGTACGCTGCGCGACGCTGGCTGAATCGTTGACCATGAATCCACCCGACACCCTCCCCCTGCTTCTCGAAGCCCTGCTCGATCGCCATTCGATCGGCCAGCGCTACCTGATCGAACCTGGACCGAGCGACGACGAGTTGCGCACGCTGACCGAGGCCGCGTTGCGCGCGCCAGACCACGCTGCGCTGGTGCCGTTCCGGTTCCGCGCGGTGCGCGGCGAGGCGCGCGCACGCATGGCCGCGCTGTTCGAACAGGCGGCGGTGGCGGCCGGCAAGGACGCCGAAGGCGCGGGCCTCGATCGCGATCGCGCGTTGAAGGCGCCGGTGACGGTGGCGGTGATCGCCCGCATCGACCTCGGACATCCGCAGGTGCCGGCGCACGAGCAGTGGGCCTGCATCGGCGGCGCGATCGCGCACTTCCTGCTGGCTGCCCAGGCGCTGGGGTACGGCGCCAAGATGCTGAGCGGTGCGAAGGCACGTTCACCGCTGCTGACCGCGGCGTTCTGCGGCCCCGGCGAGGCGCTGGTCGGCTGGATCGCGATCGGCACGCCATCACTGGATCGCCGGGCGAAACACGTCAAGCCCACGGCCGACGAGGTTCTCACGTTCTGGTCGTGAGACTCGGGCTCAGCCGCTCGCGCCGACCACTTCGATGTGCTCGGCCAGCAGCGAATGGCCCACGATGAAGCCGCAGCAGACCACGCGCTGTCCGACATAGCGATCGAGCGTCGCATCGCCGTGGCTCGGGCCCACCTTCCGGCGCAGCAGATAGCGACCCTGAGCCGTCTCGATCCACACCGCCGCGCGTTCGCTCTTGCTGCCGGCGCCGACCGGCCCGGCCACCACGGTGCCCGCCAGCGCATCGACGCGCTGCGGCCCGGGGTCGGCGGTGCTCGCCATCTCTACCGCTGCACGTAGACGCGGTAGGCGACGATGCGCCCGTCGACCTCGCGTGCGACCGCCGCCACCGCGGAATGCGGTGCCGCTGCGGTCCGGGTCGGACGAGACGGTGTCGCGATCGCGACGTGATACCGGGTCGGCATGGTCGCCGCCGGCGCTTTGCCACGCAAGGTGCGGCTGCTGGCAACCGGGGCCGCCGATGCACCGACAGCGCCGCCCTGCACCACATACGAAACGAAGGCCTGATTCGCCCCCAGGCCGGCACTCTGCGCGATGCGGGCCAGCGCCTGACGCACCTGCGCCGAGCACGGCGCGTCGACCTGCGGCAGCGACGTCGCCGGCTTTGTCGCTTCGAGAAAATCGCCGGCCGCGCGCAGCTTGGCGCGGCGCTCTCGGCGCTGCAGGCGCAGCGCATCGGACGACGCGACACCGCGTGGCACCACCGTCGCATTCGGCACGCGCGCCGGGTGCACCGCCGGATCCCCGAGCAGGCTGAACTGCGCCAGCGTCTTCAGGTCCATCGGGTCGAGTTCGGCCGTCTGCTGCACGAAGCGCTGCCGTGCCATCAGCATCGCGCGGCCGGTCGACGCGCCTTCCAGCACCGCGAGCAGGAAGTACTGCGTCAGCAGGTCGGCGGCGCCGTTGCTGTCGGCCGGGCCGTAGGCGATGGTCGAGCTGCCGACGAACGCGAACGCGCCCTGCGCCAGGTAATGCTGGCCGATCGGCATCGGCAGGCCCAGCGTCACCGAGTCGTACATCTCGCCGCCATAGCAGCATTCGGCCGCCGCCACGGTGCCGGGGTGGATCCGGCCGGCAATCGCGGTGCTGGAGAGCGACACCGGAAAGTGGTGCTTCGCATCCTCACCGTAGAACTGCGGGTCGGCCTGCCCGCCGTGGCAGTTGATGAAATGCATCAGCGGCGCCAGGCGTGCGTCCGAATTTTTGGCACTCGCCGGTGGCGACAGCGTCAGCTCCTTCGAATTGCCGAAGATGTTGAACAGGCTGAGCGCGGTCGATTCGCGCCACGTGCGGGTCGACAGCCCGAAGTACGCGCCGTAGTCGGCCACGTCTCGCGGCTGGTAACGGGCTGCACGGTCGAGCACACCGAGCAGGTAGGACGGATCCCTGGCGCCGGCCAGGTCGGGCAGTCGACCGACGACCCGCGTCGGACCCTTGAAGGCCGACACATCGCGCGAGTAGCCGGCCTCGCAGGCGTAGGGCAGATCGCCCCAGGCGCAGGCATCGGGGTCGTCGTCGGGCGGCGAGTACAGCGGGTTGATCAGGTCCTGCTGCGGCACCACGTCGGGCGAGCCGAGGATCATCAGGTACTCGGGGTCGGTGGCGCGGAACACCGCATCGATCGCCGCCTTCGCCTGCCTCGGACTCGACGCAACGGTGACCGGCGGGGCCTTCAGTTTCTTCATCGCCGCCGCATCGTCGATGAACACCAGCCGGCTGCGGATGCCACGCTGCTTGTCGGCTGCGATCAGCGCGCGCACCGCGCCCAGCACTTTCGCAAAGCCGCCCGCGCCGTACTTGGACTTCAGCGCGCGGCGGTTGCTGACGATGAGCTTGTCGTCCATGGAATCTCCGTCCGGTTGCTCGCGATCATGCCCCCTTGCCGAGGCGCCGCGCGGGCAGCAGCGCCGGGGAATGTCAGTGCGCTGCCGCGCCGCTCAGCGTCGACTGCAGGTACGACAGCAACTGGTCTTCGGGATACGGCTTGCTGAGCAGCACGCTGACACCGGCTTCGAGCGCGTCGGCACGGTGCTTTTCATCGTCGGCCGTGATCATCACGATCGGGATGTGCGCGGTGCGCGGATTGCTGCGCACCTGACGCGTCAACTCGAACCCGTCCATGCCGGGCATCTCGACGTCGGTGATCAGCACATGGGGCAGGTCAATCTCGATCTGGCGCGCTGCGTCGAGTCCGTCCTCGGCCAGCGACACGCGGTACAGGTGCTTCGCGAGCAGTCGGCTGGTCTTGACCCGCACCACCTTGGAGTCGTCGGCGATCATCACCAGGCATTGTTCGGGCGTGCGCGGGCCGGCAGCGACAGCCAGCACGGCCGCAGCGGGCTCCAACGACGTGGTGAAAGCCGCTTCCGCCGACGCTGCAGCCAAAGCCGCCGCAGCAATGCGGGCCGCCTCGGCTTCAGCTTGCGCTGCTTCGGCCATGCGCTGCGCTTCAAGCCGGGCCAGTTGCTCATCAGCAGCGCGCTCAAAACGATCCTGGGCGGCCCGCTCCAGCGCCACATGGGCCGCGATGTCACGCTGCAACTGCTCGGCCGCAGCGGTCTCGGCAGCCAGCCGCTCGGCTTCGACACGTCGGATTTCTTCGTCGGCGAGTCGCTGTGCGACCAGCTTCGCCTCCCATTCGGCGGCTTCGCGGTCGGCTTGCTCGCGAACGGCCCTCTCGTCAGGTGGAGGCGGTTCATTCGCGGCCGCTTCGGCGGCCAGGCGCTCGGCTTCGATCGCAGCCCGCTCGCGCTCCTGATCGGCGAGCAACTGCGCAACGAGGCGGGCTTCCCATTCGGCGGCTTCACGGTCTGCCTCGGCACGAGCTGCCAGCTCGGCAGCTTGCGCGGCTTCGCGGTCGGCCTCCAGCGGCACATCGACGCCGGCCCTGGGTGCCAGCTCCATTTCGTGGACAGCGTTGGCGGTATCGAACTGAGACGCTCCGCGCGATCGCGATGGCACCGCATCGGCGGCGCGTGTCACAGCGTCAGAAGGCTGTTGCCGATTCTTGGACTGATCCCGCCGCAGCGCCGGCGCACTGCGGCGCCGCACCAGCAGCAACGCCACGAGCAGAACCAGCACCGCGCCAGCGCCCCACAAAAGATAGTCATTCATCGTCGCACGGACCCCCCATCCGTCACTGACACCACACCGGTTTGCACGCACCAGGCCTGCAAGAGCGTCTCCGAAAAATCCGACCCCATCGAGCGTACCGGTGAAGCAGTTAAAGGATGTATCACGATGTATCAATTTGCTCGGCAGTCCGAAACGCCGTGCAGAAATGCCGATGAAACCGGGCCGGTACGATCCTCACTTTGCAAGGCGCAGCCGCGATGATCGTCTACCAGCCAAGAGGTATCACCGAAGGACTGAAGGCTGCGTTGTTGCGCGCCTCGCTGAAGCTGCTGTTAAAGCCGGTGTTCTCGCCGCGCTGGTCGATCGATTTTCAACGCCGCTGTCTGCTCGGGCTGTCCCGCACCACTCTGCTGCCGAAGGGCGTGTCGATCGAGGCCGGACAGGTCGGCGGTGTGCCTGGCGAATGGCTGCGATCGTCGCAGGCACCGACCGCACCGGCCGGCGTCGTGCTGTACCTGCACGGAGGCGCGTACTGTGTCGGCTCGCCCGTCACGCACCGGTCACTGACCGCGCGACTGGCGCTGGTGACCGGTTTGCCGGTGTTCTCGCTCGACTACCGGCTGGCGCCCGAGCACCGATTCCCGGCAGGGCTCGACGACGCGGTCGCCGCGTTTCGGGCGCTGAGCGCCGAGGGCCGCCCGGTGGTGCTTGCCGGCGATTCAGCAGGCGGTGGCCTGGCGCTCGCCAGCGCGCTGGCGCTGCGCGACGCTGGCTCGACGCTGCCCGCAGCGCTGGTGCTGTTCTCGCCCTGGGTCGATGTGGCCATGCAAGATGCGCCAAAGACCGAGCCACCCGGCGAGGCGATGCTCAGCGTGGCCTGGGCCGCCGCCTGTGCCGCGCACTACCTGGGCAGCACCTCCGCCGACGCGCCGCTCGCATCACCGCTTTTTGCAGACCTGCGCGGGCTGCCTCCGACGTTGATCCAGGCGGGCACCGACGAATTGCTGCACGGCCAGGCACTGCAACTCGAAGCGGCGCTGCTGGCTTCCGACGTCGAGACCCGGTGCGAGATCACCGCGCACCGCTGGCATGTGTTCCAGACGAACGGCGGCGTGCTGCGCAGCGCGGACGAGGCGATTGAGCGGGTCGCCCGCTTCCTGATGCGGCCCGTGGCGACAGCCGCTGACGCGGCCGGCACCCGAGCCTCGGACCACGAGGTCGTGATCCTCGGTGCCGGCATGTCGGGGCTATGCGCCGCCGTGAAGCTCAAGCGCGCCGGCATCCACGACTTCGTGATCCTGGAGAAGCAGGACGGCCTGGGCGGCACCTGGTGGGACAACACCTATCCGGGCGCCCACGTCGACGTGCCCGCGCCGGTGTATTCGTTTTCCTTCGCGTCCAACCCCAGCTGGACGCGTCGCTTCGCCGGGGCGCCAGAGATCCAGGCCTACATGCAGCGGGTCGCCGCGCGCTTCGGGCTGCTGGCGCACATCCGCCTGGGCACGCGCATCACCGAGGCCCGCTTCGACGATTCGAGTGGCCATTGGCGATTCGACGTCGAAGGCGCGGCTGGCGCGCGATCTGCGCTGCGCTCGCGCTTCTTCATGTGCAGTGCCGGCCCGCTGAGTCAGCCGCGCTGGCCGGACATCCCGGGCCTCGGCGACTTCCAGGGCGAGCGTCTGCATTCGGCACGCTGGGACCATGGTTATGCGATGTCGGGCCAGCGGGTCGCGGTGATCGGCACCGGGTCGACCGCGTCCCAACTGGTGGCGCCGATCGCAGAAAAGGCGCAGCAACTGCATGTGTTCCAGCGCACCGCCAACTGGGTGTTGCCACGGCGCGACCGCTTGTACACCGGACTCGATCGTCTGCTGGCGCACTTTCCGCCGTATGCAGCGATGGTCCGCTGGAACTGGACCCAGGTGCTCGAATGGGGTCGCAGCGGCTTCGATGAAGGCACGCTGGCACGCCGTGCGCTGCTGGCTGCGGCAGGCGCGCACCTCAAGAAGCAGGTGGCTGACGAGGCGCTGCGGCAGAAGCTCGTGCCGCCTTACCCGCTGGGCTGCAAACGCATCATCTACTCGAACGACTTCTATCCGGCGCTGATGCGGCCGAATGTCGAGCTGGTGACCGATGCGGTCAAGCGCATCACCGCGCACGGCATCGTCACTGCCGACGGCCGCGAACGCACGATCGACGCGCTGGTCTGCGCCACCGGCTTCGACGTGGCGCATCTGCTGTCATCGATCCGGGTCACCGGCCGGCTGGGCCGCACGCTCAGCGACACCTGGGCGCAGGGCCCCGAGGCGTATCACGGCATCACCGTGTCGGGCTTTCCCAACCTGTTCCTGATGCTGGGGCCGAATACCGCCACCGGCCACACCTCGACGCTGCTCTTCATCGAGCCTGCAGCCGACCACGCCATCGCCTGCATGCAGGCGGTGCGCGCGGGCAACCACCGCTGGATCGATGTCCGCCCCGAGGTGCTGCGCGAACACAACGAGCGACTGCAGGCGCGGTTGGGCAGATCGGTGTGGAGCCAGTGCCGCAGCTGGTACCGCATGGAGAACGGCAGGGTGTTCGCGCTGTTCCCGGGCTTCACACGTGAATACGTGCAGGCAGTGCGACAACCCGATTTGGCAGACTACGCCTTCGATTCCAAGGCAGCTCGCTGAGCTTCACCATCTCAGGGTGAAGTTCGCAGTGCTCACGCCATCCATCGTGCTGGTCGTTCTGCTGATCGCCTTCCTGTTGTGGACACCGGACTGGGACCGAGCTGTCCTCGAATCCCGATACCGCGATGCACCGTCCGACCTCATGGAAGTCGCCGACGTGCGGCTGCATTTTCGAGACAGCGGACCGGTGGCCGCACCGGTCCGCGATCCTCATCCACGGCTTCGGCGGCAGCCTGCACACTTGGGAGCCCTGGGCGCAGAGCTGGCTGCCCGGCAAAACACCATCGGGTGATTCGCTTCGACCTGCCAGGCGGCGGTTCTGCGCCGGCGTCAGCCCTTTTCGTTCAACAGTGCCCCGAGCATCTTGTTGCTCGTTCGGAACACCGCCCAGTTCGCCAGGAACGCGTTTTTGGCCATCAGTTGACCGACGAAGTCCGTCTCGATGGCGCTTCCGGCCTCGGAGGCCTGCGTCAGTGAGGTCGCGACGCCGCCGTTGACCGCCGTCGACTGGACCACCTCCTGGCGCCGAAAACCGCTCGTCGCCAAATTGGCGATGTTGTGCGCCGAGACACCCAGCGCGGTTTGCGCAGCGTTCATTCCGGAGAGGCTGATTGCAGAAGCGGGCAACATGGGATGTGTGGGCGTGGCGGGATGACCGAATTCTGTCCGTTCGCCAGGGCGCCCGACGGTCGGTTGAACGATCCGCAGGGGCCGAAATGTCGAGTTCCTCACGAATCTCGACAGGACCAGATTGGCCTTGAGTTCATCGCTGTGGCGCGCCGAGGCCCAGATTTGGGATGCATAGGCGTCCACCAATGAATAATAGGTGGACGCCATCCTCAAGCGCCTATCGCCGGCAAGCAAGGTGGGATGGCAAGACGCTCACCGCCGAGCGACTGATCGCGCGGTCGTCAAGGTGGGGCAGCTGGACGCTCAAGGATTTACTGCGTCCACAAAGCAGAAACCCCCGTACCTTGGGGGCACGGGGGTTTCAAATAGTAGCCTGACGATGTCCTACTTTCACACGGGAACCCGCACTATCATCGGCGCTGAGGCGTTTCACTGTCCTGTTCGGGATGGGA